>JBIIZE010000394.1:0-2780 GCA_044346435.1 Burkholderiales bacterium | reverse complement strand
GCAGAATTTATGGCAGGACTTATCTCACGCGGCGTTGCTCACCTTTAGACCCAGCTTGTCCTCAAGCGTCACTTCGAGATCTGCCAAGGCGACATCGTTAATCAACAATGCACTGGCTTCCTCGCTGGCAGCAGGCATCAGACCGGGTTCAGCCGCACAGCCGATACCCATCTTGCGGCAAACTTCGTCAACAAGCCTGATGGAGACCATCAGCACATTGCCGGTGTCGCATTCCGGCAGATGATGATCACGACCGATGACACAGTAAACCTCAGGCAGATTCCAGCGCCGCATCAGTTCATAACCGAATTCACAATGCAGCGCATCAATCATTTCAGCTGCAACAGAATCGGGCAGTGGGCCTTCGAGTCCTTTTTCCATGATCAGTTTTTCGATGGATCGGAGGATGACCAGCTTGCCGACGTCGTGCAGCAATCCCGCAACAAATGCCTGCTCAGCCATTTCGCCATGACCGCTTTTGTGAGCAACCCAGGCAGCGCCGATGGCCGATGCATAGGCGGCTTTCCACATCTCGGCCAAATGCTTTTTAAACAGCGGATGGTGAGACTGATAGAGGCTGACTTGCGCCGCGGCCAGCACCAGTCGCATCACCTGCTGCGCACCCACCCGGGTCAATGCCTGGCGCAAGGTGGTTACCGAAGAGAGGCCGGCATACATCGAGGAATTGGCCATCCGCAGCACCTGGGCCGAAAGCGCCGGGTCGCGCAGCAACGTGGATTCAATACGTGCCACCGGTACAGACTGATCATTGATCAGTTTCTGGACTTCGAGTGCAACGGAGTTGAATACCGGCAGATGCGTGCCGGGCTTGCGGGCCGTCTCGGCGATGCGTTCTTTCAGGGAGCGTGTGGAGTTCATGCGTGCAGTCCGGTCAGGCGGAAGAGTTCGGGAATAGGGCGCGGCTTTTCCATCCGCGGCAGGTTTTTCAGTACTTCGGTTATGGTGGTCTGTCCAAGCGCAGCCTTGGCAATACCATCCTCGATCAAAGTGACCAGGCCGGAGGTTTCCATGCTGATGCGGCGGATCTGGTAGTAACTCTTTGCAGACCGTATCGCGGTTTTGACGTCCTCATTGAGAACCAGCAGCTCAAAGATGCCTACTCGTCCGGAATAACCGGTGAAGCGGCAACGCTCGCAACCCTTGCCGCTGACAAAACGGCCGGCAGTGGTTTCGTTGGCGCTGTAACCGAGTTTCCGCAGTTCCACCGGCGTTGGTTTATACGGCTGCGCGCAATGCGGACAGACGCGCCGAAGCAGACGCTGCGCCAGCACGGACACCACAGTGGAGGAGATCAGGAATGTTTCGATATCCATATTCATCAGACGCAGCAGCCCTCCGATGGTGTCTTCGGTGTGAAAAGTGGTCAGCACCTTATGGCCGGTGAGTGCGGCTTGAATGGCGGCTTCGGCCGAGAAGTTGTCGCGGATTTCACCCAGCACGATCACATCAGGATCCTGGCGCACCATATGGCGCAGGGTTTCCTCGAAAGTGATGTTGATCTGGGTATTGATCGAACATTGTGCAATTCCGTCGACGACGTATTCGACGGGATCTTCAGCGGTGACAATCGAGGTTTCCTCATTGTTCAGGTAATTGACCGCGCCGTAGAGTGTGGTGGTTTTTCCTGAGCCGGTAGGACCTGTGATGAGGATGACGCCGCTGGGCACATCCAGTGCCTCTTCGAGAAAACGCTCCATCACCCGCGGGGCCATGCCGGTTTCCCGGATGTCGATCCGAACAGCCTTGCGGTGCAGAACGCGCATCACGATTTTCTGGCCGTTCAACGTGGCATAGAAGGACACACGCAGATCACTGGCCTGGCCCGATACCGGATCTTCAAAACGTACGCGGCCATCCTGATGGCGGCGTTTATCCGAGATTCCGGCGCCGGCCATCACTTTGATACGTGCGGCCATGGGCTCTGCGATGCTCAGCTCAAAATCACGGTAAGGTTCCATCACGCCATCGCGACGGAAACGCACGCGCAGGCGATTTTTCATCGGTTCGACATGGATGTCGCTGGCGTTCATCGTCAGAGCGTCCATGATCATCTGGTTGACGACCTCAACGACGGTATCTTCCTGTGCTGCTTCGCTGACTTCAGCGGACTGGCTGCTCTTTTCAAGAGAGGCAATGGCGTCGAGAATTTCCCGCTTGCCGGCAATGCCAATGTCAATTTTTCCGCCGAATACGGATTCAGCGGAGTCCCGGGCGACCTTTTCCAGCGGGTCGGCCATTGCAACAACGGTACGGTCACCCTCACTGCGCAGCGGCGCGATCAGATGCTGTTTGCACCAATTGACATTGACCTTGCGCATCAGGTCGCGGTCGATGGAACTGTAGTCCGGCGAGACTTGCGGAAAACCCAACTGCATCGACAGCACTTCAATCAGACGCTGTTCATCGATAAAGCGTTGTTCAATGAGGATTTCACCAAGCTTCTTGCGTTCTGGTGAACGTTTTTGCGCCTCAAGGGCCGATTCAAGATCGGCGGGTTTGATATAGCCCAGTTCAACCAGCAGCGAACCCAGTCCGACAGACAGACGGTGATCATGCAGGATTTTTCGCGCCTGCTCTTCCGAGGTAAAGCCGAGTTCACGAACAATCGACAAAAAACTGCGGTCCGGCAGTTTTTCCTGGATGCGACGGGTACGACTGGCCTGGGCCGGTGTAATGGCCTTGGTATTGAGAAGAATGGATGCCACGTCCCCATCGGCGCGTTTGGGCACAGAAGGTCCGGCTTGACCAGTGGCAGGCAC
>JBIIZE010000037.1:0-10410 GCA_044346435.1 Burkholderiales bacterium | reverse complement strand
GACAATCTCTACCGGCTGTGGACGCGCGTGAAGCGCGGACTCATCCGCGTTGATGCCGATGAAGTGACCTATCCGGCACATGTGATCCTGCGTTATGAAATCGAACGTGCGCTGGTCGAGGGCGACATCGAGCCCGACGACATTCCGGCGTTGTGGGATGAAAAAATGCAGCAGCTGCTCGGCCTCGACACCCGGGGCAATTACAAGGACGGCTGCCTGCAGGACGTGCACTGGACAGAAGGCGCCTTCGGTTACTTCCCCAGTTACACGCTGGGGGCGATGTATGCCGCCCAGTGGTTTGCGGCAATCCGTCGCGAGACCCCGGATCTGGATGCGCGAGTCGCACGGGGCGATCTCCAGCCGGTATTCGACTGGATGGGAAAAAACATTTGGTCACAGGCCAGCCTGTGGCCGACGCCGGAACTGGTGCAGCGGGCCAGCGGTGATGCGCTCAATCCGCAACACTTCCGCCGCCATCTCGAACAGCGTTATCTAAAATAAGTTAATAAAAACAAATACTTATTTTCCGTCCCCGGTGTGTTCGAGAGGCAGTCGTTTGTCCATCGATTGTTTGGAAAATCGCAGGGTATGCGTCGCCAGCAGTGTTTCCGCAAGAAAGCAGATCAACGCGCAGGCAAAACAAACGATGCCGCCGAGGAAACTCCAACGCACGAAACTGTCGGTCACCGAGTTCGTTGTCACGTCGAGGAACAGTCCGGCGACCGTGACGCCGATGAACAGCGCGCAGAACACCAGAAAGCCGATCGACCAGTTGACGACGCTGCCGCGCAGGCCGAGCCGGCGCAATTCCCAGTAAGCAGCGTCCTCATTCTTGATGCGCTGGGTATCCAGCCGCTCTTCGATCCAGCGTGCGCGGTCAATGATCCGCGACAGCCTTGTGGCCAGCGCGCCGATCATCGCGGCGACGGCGGTCAGCATGAACACGGGGGCGACGGCGGCCTGTATGCCTTGAACAATAGTGGTATTCATGGGGATAACGTTCCGTAAAGTGTTGAATGCCCGACAATGGTGCATTCAGGATAAACAGCGGGTGTTGCAGTCATATGATCACTGAAGAGCCGTTCCGAAGTAAACTGCAACGCATTCCGGCACGCGCAGCCTGCTTACCGGATCGACAGGGGCAGACATGAGCCGCAGGAAAACACCGATCATCATCGACGTCGAGGCTTCCGGTTTCGGCAACGGCAGTTATCCGATCGAAGTCGGCGTCGCCCTCGATGACAACACCAAGTTCTGTTCGCTGATCCATCCCGCGCCGGACTGGGATCACTGGGACGAGGATGCCGAGAAAGTGCATCGCATCGCCCGCGACATTCTCGAAACCTACGGCAAGCCGCTGCGTGAAGTGGCGGCACACCTCAACCAGCTGCTGGAAGGCAAGACGCTATATACCGATGCCTGGGTGGTCGACAAGCCCTGGCTGACCACGCTGTTCTATGAAGCGAAGATGGAGATGAAGTTCAGCGTCAGTCCGCTGGAGATGATTCTGTCCGAAGACCAGATGGCGCTGTGGCACGAAACCAAGGACCGCATCCTCGCCGGCGTTGAACACCACCGTCACCGCGCCAGCTTTGACGCGTGGATCATTCAGGAAACCTACAAGCAGACGCTGGCTGCTTCTGTCGCATCTGCAGCCTGAAACCGGCTAGCGCGATCGCGCAGCCTTCACAAAATCCAGCGCCGCCTGGAACAGTTCCATGTCTTTCACATAATCCGCGGCATCGGCACGGGTGATCTGGATCCATTCCCGCGTTGCCGCAATACCGCCGGGCTGGAAGGCGCTGACATGGTCGCGCGAGAAATGCAGTTCCGTCGCGGTCGCTGCAGGAAGCCGCAAGCCGACACCGCTGCCGCTGATGCAGGCGAACATCTTGTCGCTGACAAAGTAGGCATCGAGGCCGTTGATGCTGCGGGGGCTGACGCCGGGGAGTTTGAGCAGCAGCGCATCGAGCTGCGCCTTGGTGGCGGATTTTTGGGGTTCGGTGCTCAAGAGTTCTCGATATCGACGATGTGAACGGGATGTGGATTTTATACACGAAGTCCACCGCGTTCGGGCATTTGTTGTACGGATAATTCCGGCTCTGATTATTGTCTGAAGCCAATGGCCTTTGCAGGATTGCGTGCGAGGCGATGGCTTACAATGACCGGCGGCACGCTTCAGGTATTCGCCGCGCACATCCGGAGCGAACCCGCGAAGTGGGCGAAAGTGGTCAAGAACGCCGGTATCAAGGCGGATTAACAGGCTGATTGAAAATCAGGAGCGCGTGATGCCCGAAGACCCGAGAAACTGCGGCAGTGCCGCCTGCATCGTCAACCCTGAAGGTTATTGCTGGTGCGGCCTGAAATGGGATGGCCGGAAAATGGTGCGTGCACCGCTGCAGCCCTTGCCCGAAGCACCGAAGGCAAAGCCGCCGGTCAGGAGGACGGCGAGGAAAACGAAGTCGGCTCCAAGGAAATAAGCGTTATTCCGCGGCGCCACGACTGACAGTTCCGGTTCTCAATTTTCCGGCGTGTTCGAACATCCGGGAATTGATCACCGCCACCATCCAGCAGACCAGGCCGGTCCACAGCACATGGCTCGGGAAATGCGCGCCGCGCAGTATCTGTGCTGCGCCGCAGACCAGGCCGAACACCAGCACGGCATAAAAAACAGTCCGGCCGTGTTTTCGCATCGAGGCGGATGATGCGGACAGAAACGGCAGCGCAACGGGAAAAAACGCAAATCCCGCCGCAGCGTGACCGCTGGGAAAACAGCGGCCCGGTCCGCCATCGTCGAGCCCCCACGCCCAGTGCGAAACAGATTGTGCAACGCCGCCGAATTGCGCGAGATCCCAGGGGCAGCTGGTCAGGCTGAAATGTTTGATCGTGCTGACGACCAACAGCGAGGCGGTTACGCCGACCAGCATTTCCAAGTGTTGCCGTCGGGTGGCCGCGCGCAGAAATCCGCGCGGCTTCCAGATTGCCAGTATCAACAGGATATACGCCATTGTTGATGCCCGGCGCAGGCCGTCGTGCAGCGCGACACGCAGCCACAGGTTGTTTTGCATGGCAAAGCCGTCGCTGCCGGCGAGAGCGTTCATGACCCAGCGGTCGCTGCCGCTGAATTCCCAAAGCAGGATGATTCCGAGTCCGATCCAGCTGCGAGCCGCCGTCGTCAACACCGGCTTTTGCATGGCGTCTGCCGGCATCAGGACATCACAGCGCTTTCGGCGTTTTTGCCTGGCTCAGGATGTCCATCTCCGGACGGTAAGTCGCCGAATCGATTTCGAACAATCCAAGGACGGTATGGAACACGTTGTCGTGGCTGAACCGCTTTTTGCTTTTGGCGAGCAGCGCCGGCGTGGTCGTGGCGTGGAATCTGGAGCCGAGCCACATGATGGCCGGCACATGGAGTTGGGCCGAAGGCGCGAAGGATTTGGGCAGGCCGTGCAGATAAAGCCCGTTTTCGCCCAGCGATTCCCCGTGATCGCTGACATAAAACAGACCGGTCTCGAATTTGCTGTCGTTCTTTTGCAGCAGTTCGATGGCTTTGGCGAGGAAATGGTCTGTATACAGAATGGCGTTGTCGTAGGCATTGACGATTTCGTCGCGGCTGCACAGGCTGAGGTCGCTTTCCCGGCAGGCGGGTTTGAACTTCTCGAAGGCCTGGGGATATCGCTTGTAATAAGCGGGCCCGTGGTTGCCCATCTGGTGCAGCACGATCAGGATATCGCCCCGCGGATGCAGATCGATGTAGTTCTGCAGGTCTGCCAGCATGCCTTCGTCCCGGCATTCGATGTCGCACACCGGGTTTGTTTTCGGCGATCTGAAATCCTCATATTGCACGCGGCTGGCGACGCCCTTGGAGTCCGAGTTGTTGTCGCGCCACAAAACATTGACGCTGCCGTGCTGCAGCACGTCGAGCAGGTTTTCCTGCTTGTTGATTTCCAGCGAGTTCTTGGTTTCGCCGTCGAGCATGAACATGCACGGCACTGATACTGCGGTCGAGGTGCCGCAGGCCTGAAAATCGGAAAAGCTGACGACATTTTTCTGACGCAATTGCGGATTGGTGTCGCGGCCGTAACCGTTCAGCGAAAAGTGATCCGCGCGCGCCGTTTCACCCACCACCAAAATCACCAGTTCCCGGGTTTGATCGGTGAGCGGAATCCTCGCGTCGGCGCCGACGGCGGCAATGGGTTCAATCGAAACGGACTTCAACAACTGGGAGGCGAACTTGATCGCTGAATGCATGAAATAAACCGGGTTCGCACGCTGCCGCAGTTCCTTATGTTCGCGCAGGAACGACGCATAAAAGCTGCCGAAAAGCATCGTGGTGCCGACGACCAGCGTCAGCGTGATCCCCAGCAGTTTCAGCCGCGCCAGGGTTTCCGTGCGCCAGCCCCGCCACTGCAGCGGCACCCAGGCCACAGCGAGTGCAGGCGCGATGCCCAGCAGTCCGAGATAGACCGGCAGCTTCAGGCTGAACAGATCCAGCGCTTCTGCCGGATTGGTATGAGCGACATTGCGCAGCATGTCGTCACTGATGATCACGCCATAACTGTCCATGAAATACGCGGCCAGTGCAGACAGCAGCAGCAGGGTGATCAGCACCGGTTTTGTGCTGCGCTTGAAACACAACAGGCCCAGCACCATCACCGTGACTCCGCCGATGGTCAGCGCGAGCGACAGCACGGCAGGCGCATGGCCGCCGTCCAGCGGATAGGTCTGCAGCACCCGGGTCATCAGACTGTTATTGCCGAAGACCAGCAGGAACGCCACAACCGCCAGAATCAGCAGATTGCTTGAAAGACCGGTTCCGGCAGTAAATGAAAGACTTTTCATCCGTGGTTTGCCTGTTGTGGTCGGGATTGACGCCCCGGGGCGATTTGCCGCTGCGCATGCCCTGGCGGAATCACGGCTGTCAACGCATGAGCGGATTGGAGCTGCAGCTTACGCGGCGGCCTGTGAAGAAATAGTTAACGGCGTACGCGCCCTGAGAACATCAATCCGGCGTTGAACCCGCAACCCCGGGTTCAGGATGCATTCGACCCCGACCCCTTTAAACCCTAAGATGTGCTTCTTTCCCGGTGCAAACCGGGAAGCCATTGAGGGGGAGAAGGACATGGATTTTGTGAACATGATGAAACACCCGACAGTGCAACTGTGGCTGGCGCAGTCAATGGTGATCTTTTTCCTGCTGGCCGGCGCGGCGCTGCTGGTCTTCGGCATCGGCCTGATCATCAACAGCGGCGCTGCGCTGCGGGTGATCAACCGGCTGAATCAGTGGGTGTCCATGCGGTCGGCAACCAAACCGCTGGAAATTCCCCGCGATACACGTCCTGCCGTGCGCAAATACCGGTACTGGTTCGCTGCCGTTTTTGTGGTCGGCGGCGCATTTGCCCTGTACGGGCTGCTGTTCCAGTTCAGCGCGCAGGCTGTGGTTCGCCTGCTGGGAATGGGCGCGCTGGCGCAGGATGTATCGCTGTGGATCGCGGACAGTCTGCGCGGACTGTTGATCACGGGTAACGTGATCGCCATCGTCGCAGGTTTCCTGCTCGCATTTTTTCCGGCCTGCGTCGAAGCGCTTGAAGCCCATGCCAGCCGCTGGGTTTCGGTGCGGCGCATGACCAAAGGCGCTGACGACATGAACATCAAACTCGATTCCTGGGTCGCGGTGTATCCACGCGCCGTCGGCAGCATCAATGTCGCCATCGGACTGGCACTGATCGGCACCTTCGGACTGATGGCGCCGCGGTTCTGGTAACTGCAAAGATTTATTCAAGACACCGGCAACAAGAATAAGAAATTGACCGACTGTTGTCGTCCGGCGACACCCGGGGCTCGCATCAGCGAGCCCTTTTGTCTGGTGAGCGCGTGTCTGGCGCGGCATGGCGTCGGCCGCGCCGCCATTAACAAACTCTTACAAAATCCATGATGAATACGGCTGATGCTTCGTGTCCAATAACACGAGGAGAAAGCCAATATGAAACAACCTGTCCGAGTGATATTGATCGCATCCGCGCTCGCCACCCTGGGTGGCTGCGTGGCGGTTCCGGTTCAGCCCGGTTATTACGAACCGGCCCCCGTGGTGTATGTGCCGGCGCCAGTTTATTACGGCCCGCCGCTGTTTTACGGTCCGGCTTATTACGGGCCTTCCATCACCTTCGGCTTTTACGGCGGGCGGGGCGGGCATGGCCATTACGGCGGTGGACGTGGACATGGCCGACGCTAAATGCATGCCGCGCAGCATGCGGCTGCGCCCGCTATTTATCACGATGGTAATGCTGCTGGGGCCGGTGAGCATTGCGCCGCCCGCCGCGGCCCGGGTCAGTATTGAGATGGCGATCCCGGGCGTCAGCATCGGGGTTTATCAGCCGGTATATCCGGATCTGGTGCTGGTGCCCGGTTACCCGGTGTATTACGCGCCCCAGCTGCGGGCCAATTACTTTTTTTATGAAGGCTACTACTGGGTGTTCCATGAAGACCGCTGGTACACCAGTGCCTGGTATGACGGTCCCTGGGATCTTGTCGATCCCTACGCGGTACCGTTGTTTGTGCTGCGGGTGCCCGTGCGTTATTACGTCAACCCGCCGCAGTATTTCCACGGCTGGCTGCTGGCGGCGCCGCCGCGCTGGGACCTGCACTGGGGTGCACGCTGGGCGCAGCATCGCCACGGCTGGGATCACTGGGATTACCGGGCAGTGCCGCGGGCCGCGCCGCCGCCGGTATATCAGCGTCAGTATTCCGGGGGGCTTTACCCGCGCCGTGAATACCAGCGCGAACTGCACGAGCACTATTATCGCCAACAGCCGCGCGAGGCCAATGTGCAGCGGCAATATGCGGAACGTACGACATCACAGTCCCAGCCGCAGCCACAGCCTCAGGGGCCGGCGCGAACGCAGGCCCATCCCGCGGCCCCCGATCGTCGTGAAGCCCCGCGCGCGCATGACCCGCAACAGGCGCGCCATGAGGTCCGCCGATACGAAATGGCGCCGCCTGTGTCACAGGCGGTGTCGCAGCCGCGCCAGGCTGTTGTGCAGGAACAGCGGCCGCCCTCAAGCCCCGAGCCTGAACGGCGCGCGGAGTTCACTTCCGTGCCACCCAACTCGCCGGTGATGCAGTCACCGCGCGAAGTCAGGCAGCACGCAGCGCCGGTTCAGCTTTCGCCGCCTCTCCGGGCGCCGCAGGTCTTCGAGCAGCGGCCGGCCGCGCGGATGGATGCAGGTCCGCGCGAACTGCAGGCCCATCGGGCACCGCAAGGCCGCGAACGCGACAACCCGTTCAGAGGGCAGGAACCGTCGCGGGGCCATGGCGAGCGCAATCGCGGCCACTAGCAGGAAAAAGTGCACTGAAGTCCGCGCAGTTTTGCGCCGCACAGGGAGGCGCAGCTTGTATCATCCGCCGTGTATGGCAAGTGCATGTATTTATTTCTGGCCACTCATCCGGGCGGAACATTGATCAACAGACGCAGCTGGCGGAGCTTGTGTGCGGTGCTGGCCTTGACCTTCGCGGGTCATGCCCAGGCCCAGGCGGGTGTACAGCACACCCATCAGGCTTATGCCAAAGGCAATATTGATCTTTATGTCACGACCGGCCAGTGCGTGCTGGTGATCGACGGTTTGGTTGACGACAGCATCATCAAACCCCTCAACGAAGGCCTGAAGCAGGTGCAGCGTCTGCGTTGTCCGGAACGTTTCATGGTGCTCAACTCGGCTGGCGGCGCGCCGCGTTTCGCCTACAGCATCGCCGACTTCATCGCCAAGCATGAGTTCGACACCGAAATCGCCGGCGGCGGCATATGTTTCTCTGCCTGCGCCTATGTCTTCCTCGGCGGTCGCAAGCGGGTAATCGCCGAGCGCGGCAAATTCGGCGTCCACCAGCACTCGCGCGAAGGCGTTTGCGCACTCGGCTTCAGCGAAGTGGAAGAGCGGCGCATGTGCACCATCATGGAAAAATCATTGCCCGCGCCGGCGACAAACCGCCTGATCGGCCTCATCCTCGGCACCGACTGCAACACGATGAATTTCCTGACGCGTGAAGACCTTGAGGGGATGTCCATCACCAATACACCGGCTTCCCGCGTCAATCCTGAAATCCGCCAGGCCATGGCCACCCGCGAGGCGCAGGTCTTCGAACAGTTCAGAACGGCTGCGCGCGGGACGTGGACACGTGCCGCAGGTGATCGTGTGCTCACGGTATTCACGCGCGAAAGCACTGAGACCGTTACCGGCGGCAATCCCACGGTCTGGGGGCGGGTCAGTTATGCCGCGGACAAGGCGGAGCAGGTCTCCGGAGAAGCCTACCGCACCCACGAAATGCTCAGTGAAGTCGATTGCGACAAACAGGTCATCGCCGTGGTCCGCAGCGTGTATACCCGCGAGCCCCTCGGTGAAGGTGCGGTGGTGTGGAAAACCGGTCGCCTGTCCGGCGTCACAGTGCGCCCGAAAACGCCGGCGGAGTTTTTTTACAAGCTGGCCTGCGGACGACCGCTGTCCGGTTAACGGAAGCGGATTTTTGCGATCAGAATGGCGCCGGCCAGCAGCAGCGTCACGGCATTCGCCGCAATCAGCGGCAGGTCGCCGATCAGCAGGCCGTAGACCAGCCACAGCACGATACCGGTCACCATCAGCAGGAACATCGCCAGCGATACATCACGCGTCGAGCGTGTCCGCCAGACCTTGAAGGCCTGCGGTGCGAATGCGGTCGTGGTGAGTATCGCTGCGGCGATGCCGATCCAGGTCGGGGAGAAGGATGCGAAAGCGTTCATCATGGTGTCATTTTAATTGATGGCCCGTATTCAGCGCTGCGCCGGGATCGCGTCCGGGAAAAAATCGCGCATCATGAATTCTTCCAGCCCGGCGTTGTCCGCCGGGCGGGCCGACAGCCTCACGCTGCGACCCAGCCGCTGCGACACCCACAGAAAATCCTCCTGGGTATTCTCCCGGATCAGCGCGATCATCTTGCGCACCACCGCGTAGCGGATGTCGCTGTTGTTGCCCTTGCGCACCTCAATCAGCTGCTTGGTGTTGCGGTTGATGTTGTTGTTCCAGCCGTAAAAAATGAATGATGCATAGTCGTAACTCATCTGCTCGATCTGGAACATGCCGCCGCCCTGTCGCGGGTCATAACCGAAAGTGCGATCCCGCGCCGTGCCGAGGTTGCCGGCAACTATGCGCCGGGCACGGGACTCCTCATCTTCAACCGGCGGCGGCGCGACGGGCGTGTTGTCGCCGCGGGCGCGGCGTCGCGCTTCAATGTAGGCGTCCATGTCGCCGGCGATGGCCGGAGGCGGCGGTGCCGGCGTGGCGGACTGGGTTGGCGCCGGAGCGGGCTTTTTCAGCGCGATGACCGGCGGCGCCGATGGCGGGCGCGGTACGGGAGCCGGACGCTGCGCCGGTTGCGATGGTGCGGCAGGCCGGGTTGCCGGCGTCGGTATTGATGGCGGCGCCAGCCGCAGGCTCAGGCTGTTGGCCGGTTCCGGTGAATCCGAGACTTTCGGTAACTGTACCGACATCGAGGGCAGCCCGAGCAGGGCGAGCATATGGATCAGCACCGACAGCGCGATGGTCACGCCGATTCGCGGCACCATTAAGCCTTCGTGTCTGTTATGCCGTATGTCGATGCGGTCGATCATTATTTCGTCGTTGCCATGCCGCGATGGGTTTCCCGGGCGACCGGTTAACGGGGCCGGGATCAAAAGTCATGCGAAATATATCGTGTCTGACCGGATTGCTTCACATTAATTCGCCGGCATTGTGCGACGCTTTCTCGATAATCGGGATTCAGGGTATTGTCCGGACCAGACTGACCTCAAGCCAGGCATCCAGTGACAATTTCCAATCCTCCCGAAGAGCCGGTCCGCGAACCGGTATTGAGCCTCGTCGACCGCGTCTCCGAAATGCTGTTCGGCCTGTTCATGGCACTGACTTTTATCGGCGCGGTTTCTATTGCTGATTCCGGTGCCGGCGGCATCCGCAAGATGCTGATTGCCGCGATCGGCTGCAACCTCGCCTGGGGACTGGTTGACGCGGTGATGTACCTGGTGCGTACACTCACAGAACGTGGCCGGCGCCTCTCGCTGTTGCGGGCGGTGCGCAGTGCAACGGATCCCGCAGAAGGGTGTTACCACATACAGGGATCGTTATCGCGCATTGTCACCAGTCTGATCAGTCCGGAGGAAGTCGAATTGATACGCCAGCGCATCGTGGCGCTGCCGGCGCTACCCGACCGGCCACGGCTCGGACGCGAAGATTTTCTCGCTGCGCTCGCCATTTTCCTGATAGTCGTGGCGACGACGTTCCCGGTGGTGCTGCCGTTTGTGCTGCTCGACAACGTGGAATACGCAAAAAATCTTTCCCGCGTGATCGCGCTGACGACCTTGTTCTTCGGTGGTCTTGCGCTGGGTGGTTA
>JBIIZE010000393.1:0-2781 GCA_044346435.1 Burkholderiales bacterium | reverse complement strand
CTGCCTTGAAGGATACGCCTGGGCCTGGGCCTGTTGAACGCCTGATACGGCAAGCAGTGAAATGGCGCAAAAGGCCAAAGCAAAAGCTTTTTTCATGGTTTCTCCTCGGGAATTTATTGGTCTGAAAATCTGTTCTGTCTGTCGCCACAGGCGCAGCGCAATGGCCGAATTGTCTCCCTTAGCGCGTCGTTTGGTCAACGCACCTTGGCAAAACAGGTAAAATGCGACTCCGGTTTTTCCCGTTCAGATTTCCAGCTATTGCTTCTTTCCACCGCCCTCTTTCCACCTCAGCTTGCCCTGTTCATGACCACACCGCGCATCGCCCTGATCCACGCCACGCCGCTCGCCATCGAGCCCATCGGCAACGCCTTCCAGCGGCTGTGGCCGCAGGCGCGTACGACCAATCTGCTCGAAGACTCGCTGGCGCCGGATCTGGCCGCTGAGGGCCGCCTGACCGAACGCATGATCGAGCGCTTCCTGACGCTGAGCCGTTACGTGCACGGCTGCGGCGCCGATGCCATCCTGTTTACCTGCTCCGCTTTCGGACCCGCCATCGAAGCCTGCGCCGCAGTGATGCCCATTCCCGTGCTCAAACCCAATGAAGCCATGCTCGACGAGGCGCTCGACGCCGGCAGCCGCATCGGCCTGATCGCGTCCTTCGGCCCGAGCATCCCGGCACTCAATGCCGAACTCGAAGAAATGGCCGGCGCTCGCGGTCAGAAGATCACCGTTGCCTCGCGCACCGTCGCCCCGGCCTGGGACGCACTGCTCAAAGGTGATGCCGCAACCCACGACCGTCTGGTCGCAGACGCCGCCGCCGAACTGATGCCCTGCGACGCGCTGGTCCTGGGACAGTTCTCGATGGCCAGCGCCGCGCGCGTGATTCCGCCGCAGCCCGGATGCAAAATACTGACCAGTCCTGATTCCGCAGTCGAGCGCCTGAAGAAAGCATTGCAAGCCTGATTCAGGCGCTCCTCTTCATAACAACAACAGAGGAGCAAGCAATGAAAATGAAAACAGCACTCGGCCTGTTTGCCGCTGCATTGGGCTTTTGCACCCTGACAGTCTCGGCACAGAACTACCCTTCGAGACCGGTACGCTTTGTCGTGCCCTTTGTCGCCGGCGGGCCCACCGACATCCAGGGCCGCATGCTCGGCGAAAAACTGGCGCAGCGCGTCGGCCAGCAGGTGCTGGTCGACAACCGCGGCGGCGCCGGTGGCAATATCGGCATGGAAATCACCGCCAAAGCGCCGCCCGACGGCTACACCATCGTCATTGCCACCGTCGGCACCTGGGCGGTCAATCCGCATCTCTACAAACTGCCCTTTGATGTGGTGAAGGATTTTGCACCGATCATCCAGATCTCGACGTCACCCGGCGTGCTGGTAGTGCATCCTTCGGTGCCGGTGAAGTCGGTCAAGGAACTGGTTGCGCTGGCCCGCGCCCGCCCGAATGAACTCAACTACGGTTCATCCGGCGTCGGCGGCTTCGGCCACATCAGCGGCGAGCTGTTCACGCTGATGACCAATACCAAAATGACCCATGTGCCGTACAAAAGCTCCGCACCTTCGATGACCGATGTTATGGCCGGCCAGATTCAGGTGCTGTTCAACAATGCGATTGCCACCGTGCCCTTCGTGCAGGCCAAACGCGTGCGTGCGCTGGCCACCACCGGTGCGAAACGGCTGGCCGTGCTGTCGGACCTGCCGACCATCGCCGAAGCCGGCGTCCCGGGTTACGAAAACTCCTCGTGGTCTGCGGTTGCCGCACCCGCCGGCACGCCGGCGCCCATCCTTGGTCGCCTGCACAAGGAATTCACCGGCATCCTCGCCGACCCGGAAATCCAGAAACGTCATGCCGATGTCGGGGCTCAGATCATCGGCGGCACACCGGAACAGTTCCACGCTTACCTGAAAGCCGAGGTCGATAAATTCGGCAAGCTGGTGAAATCCGCGGGCATCAAGGCGGCATCCGGCGGCTGAACATGCAGCAACCATAAAAAAAGCGCAGCCAAGGCTGCGCTTTTTTTTACATTTGATTCCGACGAATCAGCGATAACCTTCGGCACAGCGGTGAATCGCCTGATTGCTGTCATGCTTCAGGCAATCTCGGGCATCCATCCTGGAACGCGCAGTCAGCGCACGTGAACCGGCTGCAGGTGCAGTAGCAACAGTCACCGGCGCGGCAACCGCTGTAGCGGTTACGGGTTCAGCAGCAGGCTTGGCCTCCGCTTTTACAGTTTCAGCCTTGGCCGGTTCGGCTTTGGCCGGCTTGGCCGCTGCCTCCGGTTTAGCGGCTTCGGCTTTAGCCACTTCGGACTTCGTCGCATCACCCTTGCCGGGCTCTGCTTCCACTTTGGCAGCAGCGGGTGCCGTTTCGGCGGATTTCTCCGCAGCCGGTGCTGCCGGCACTTTCGCTGCCGGCGGCTTGGCCGCAACAGGTGGGGGCGGCGGGGGCGGCGGTTCGACCATGAATGTGTCCCAGGCGACCCAGCCAACGATGGCCACGGCCACGACGCTGATCGCCGCCATCGCGGTTTTTTTCTTTTTGTCGCCGCCGTCACCGGCCGGCGCTTCTTCGGCGGGCTTGCTGCCGCCGAACCTGGGCAACTTTTGTTTCAGCTTGTCGAAATTCAACTTGGGCATCGCAGTCTCCCTGAAAGGCCGCCGTTCACTGTGAACAGGCGGTCAGCATACGCCAAAATCCCTTTGTTTTCCGTGGATTATTGCTCACCCAGCAGCGACTTGGCGGTGCGCTCGCAGAGCCAGGCTTTCTCTTCGG
>JBIIZE010000392.1:0-2784 GCA_044346435.1 Burkholderiales bacterium | reverse complement strand
CTTGACGATTTCCTGCATGCGTTTCAGTGATGCAACGTCCGAGGCTTCGAAACTTGCCATGTAGGCGCCGTCCCACTGCGCCGCATAAGCCTTGGCATCGACGGCATTCATGTTGGCGGCTTTCTGCAGGATTTCCGCAACCTTGTCCTTGTTCTTGCTGCCGTATTCCAGCGTCTTGCGCATCGCGGCAATGAACTTGGCCACGGCTTCGGCATTTTTGGCGACATAGTCGCTGTGCACGATGGTCACGGCGAGAATCGGTGCGGCGTTGACCTTGGTCAGTTTTTTCCAGTCGTCGACGACGCTGCCGAGATAGGTCAGCTTGATGTCGTCGCTCATCTGGGCGATGGTCACCGAACGGATCACGGCGGCATCGACTTCCTTTTGCAGCAGGAACTGGGCGAGGCGGCCTTCATTGCCCGGCACCACGCTGTAGTCGGTCGGCTTCAGGTTATAGACGCCCTGCAGGATGGAAGTGGCGATGGCGTGGGTGGCGCTGCCCGGTGGCGACATGCCGATTTTTTTGCCCTTGAGATCGGCAATGCTCTTGATCGGCGAACCGGCAGGCACGACGATCTGCGCTTCGGCGATCTGCGAAGCCAGCACGATTTTCACCGGCACGCCGTCGGCGGCGATGCTCATCGAGGCGGTGGACGGTGCGCCGAAGGCGAGGTCGATGGTCTGCGGCACAATGGCGCGGGTGGGGCCGTTGACTTCGGCGAACTTAACCCACTCCACTTCGAGCCCTTCCTTCTCGGCGATTTTCATCTGTTCCATCACGGCGCCGAAGCCGAGGCTGAAGCCGCTGGTCCAGTAACCGACCTTGATTTTCTGCGCCTGCGCCGGTGCGACGGCGAGTAGCAGGGCGAGGGCAAAAACCTTGAACAGGTGCATCGGTTTCATCGCGGCTCCTTTGAATTAAAAATCAATTAAATCAATGACTTAAGTTGATGCGCCAGTTGAGCGGTGGCGGCTTCGGTGGCATCGCGCGGCCGTGACAGCGCAATCGGCACCTGATCGCGGATGCGTCCGGGACGCGGCGCCATCACCACGACGGTGTCGGCCAGTACCACGGCTTCTTCAACGTCGTGCGTGACGAACACAATGGTCATGTGTTTCAACTGCTGGATGCGCAGCAATTCTTCGTGCATCTGTGCACGGGTCATTGCATCCAGTCGGGAGAACGGTTCATCCATCAGCAGGATGCACGGCTCCAGCACGAGGCTGCGGGCGAGGGCGACGCGGCTGCGCATGCCGCCGGAGAGCTGATACGGAAATGAATCCGCAAACGCTTCGAGTCCGACCAGCCGCAGTGCTTCACGGGCGCGGGACTGGCGTTCGGAATGCAGCATGCTCCCCGCTTCCAGCGCGAATTCGACGTTATGCAGGGCGGTGCGCCAAGGCAGCAGGCGGTCTTCCTGAAACATGTAACTGACGCTGCGCCAGTCATTGAACTGGCGCGACGGTGTGCCATTGATCAGCACTTCACCCTGTTCGGGTGTGACCAGTCCGGAGATGATGTTGAGCAGCGTCGATTTGCCGCAGCCGGAGGCGCCAAGAATCGCGACGATGGAGTGCGAAGGTATTGTCAGACTGATGTCGGACAATACCTGCAATGATGAGCCATCGGCGGTTTTGAACCACTTGCTGACACCGCGTACCGCAATGGCGCCGGTTTCCGTCGGAACAGTCTTGGACGCGACCGCGGTGTTCATGTCAGGGGCCTTTGACCGGCGGTTTGGCGGCGAAGGCGGAATTGCGCAGGCACATGCGGCCGCGCGGATCCTGCCACAAGGTGCCGTCTTCATGCAGCTTGCCCAGCGTGCGCGCGACAGTCTGGAAATCATATTCGGCAAACTGTTCGGCCAGCTCTGAATAATACTTCGGCGTTTTTTCGATGACGGCGACGATTTTTGCCGCGAGTTCAGTTACGGCGGCATCACCGGATGCGGCCTGCTGCACGGTGTCGGCCTTGCCCGCGTAATAATCATTGATTTTCGCGCGGTCGGTATAGGCGTAGGCGATGCGTTCAAAACGCTCGCGCGGAATGCCTTCGGAGATTGTCGCGTCGATGCCGACCTTGGCCCCCGTCGGCACCACGCCGGGCGGCATCACCGCCAGGCTGGGGTCCAGCGGTTTGGCGCGGCTGCCGGGGATAATCATGATGTCCTTGTCGCCCTGCACGCGGGTGGCGATGGCCCATTCGACGTCCATCGCATTAAACACGTCGATGTCGTCATCAACAACCACCACGTGTTTGAGGTCCATCACCGACAGCGCGGCGAGCAGCGCATTTTTACCTTCGCCGGCCTGTTTCTTGATCGAGATCACGGCGTGCCACATGCCGCAACCGCCGAGCGTGACATTGATGTCCTTGACCTGTACGCCCGCGGTCTTCAACGCGCGACGGATTTGCGTGTAACGCGTCGGCGCCATCAGCCAGGTGTTTTCCCAGGGCATGTGCAGCGCGTAATAAATCGCGTCCTTGCGCATGGTGATGGCATTGATGCGTACCACAGGGTTCCAGTGCAGACCACCCATCAGCCGGGTGAATTCACCGAAGCGGCCCTCGGGCTGGGTCCAGCCGGTCGGCAGGATTTCACCTTCGAGCACGATTTCGGAATCGGCGATGCAGGGCAGGTCGATGGTTTCGCACTGCGCGAGTTCGATGGCTGCGCCGCGAATGCCGCCGGCGATGCCCATTTCATCAGTGCCCAGCGGCGCACGGAAGCCGGAACCGAGGTTTTCAAAAGGATGGTTGCCGATGGAAATCGAGATCGGCAG
>JBIIZE010000391.1:0-2790 GCA_044346435.1 Burkholderiales bacterium | reverse complement strand
TGACGGGCTGTATGCCCATCTGGCACGGCTGCAGTTCATGCATGAAGGCGCAGCAGCCTAGCCGTGCGGTAGTTTTTTTAGAACTGCTGTTGACCGCCGTCGACATAGATCAACTGCCCGCTGATCATGCTGCCGGCCGGCGTGCACAGATAACGCACAATTCCTGCAACTTCTTCCGGTGTGGAACGCCGGCCCATCGGCACATTGGTGACCGGGGCGCGCTCCGAACGGTCGGTTGCGCGCGCGGTGTCCATCTGGCCCGGCGCCACGCAGTTGACGTTGATCCGGTGTTCGCCGAGTTCCTTGGCCAGCGCGCGGGTCATGCCCCACAGGCCGTGTTTGCCGACAGAGCCGTGCACGCGTTTTTTGGCGCCGGACAATGCGGTCATGCCGCCCAGCGTGACGATGCTGCCGCCGCCGGCCGCGATCATCGACGGCAGACAGGCCTTGGTGCAGAAGAATGAGCCATCGAGGGTGATCGACAGCAGGCTGCGCCATTCTTCGTAAGTCATGTCGATGAACGCGGTTTCCTTGCGGATCGATGCGTTGAGAATCAGCATGTCGATCTTGCCGTGTTTTTTGGTGATGTCCGCGACCATCGTGTTGACGGCCTTGCTGTCGGCGATGTCGGCGATGTATGTGTCAGCTGCGCCGCCGGCCGCACGGATTTCAGCAACCACGGCATCGGCATCCGCTTTGGCGCTGCGCGCGTTGACGGCGACGGTGGCGCCGGCTTCGGCCAGTGCGATCGCGATTGCCCGGCCAATGTTGCGGGAAGCGCCGGTGACGAGAGCGACCTTGCCTGCGAGTTCCTTGCCTGCTGCCATGAGAATTCCTCCGGTGGATGTCGGGTGTTGGATGGGATGAGACTGCCATTCCGATTTTACCGGCAGGCGGTGAACCGTTACCATGCATCGATAAACGAGGAGGTTTGTCCATGAAAACAATGTTCAAGGCCGGGTTGCCCGTCGCCATGATGCTGGCGGCATGCACGGCGCATTCCGCAGAGTGGCCGGATAAGCCGATCCGGGTGATTTTGTCGGTGCCTGCGGGCGCCACGCCCGATGTCACTGCACGCCTGGTGTTCCCCGGACTGTCGCAACAACTCGGCGTTTCACTGGTCGCTGACAACAGGGCGGGCGGTGGCGGCGTCATCGGCGCCGAGATCGCGGCAAAATCGACGCCCGACGGCTACACCCTGTTCATCAGCAGCCCCGGTGCGCTGACCATCCTGCCGCACATGCGCAAGAACATTCCTTATGACACCCTCCGCGACTTCGCGCCGGTCAGCCTCATTTCTATCGGCCCGTTCGTGCTGATGACGCATCCGTCAGTGCCGGCGAAATCCATCAAGGAACTCATCGCGCTGGCGAAAGCGCAGCCCGGAAAACTTAACTACGCCTCGGCCGGCAACGGCGTGGCCAACCATCTGGCGGGTGAACTGTTCAAGCAGATGGCCGGCGTGGATATCGTCCATGTGCCGTACAAGGGCGCACCGCAGGCGGTAACCGATGTGCTCGCGGGGCATATGAACATGATGTTCAACTCCGTGGCGCCGATCGTCGGTTACATCAAGACCGGCAAGATCCGCGTGTTGGGCATCGCCAGCCTGCAGCGCTCGCCGCAGCTGCCCGATGTGCCGACCATTCATGAATCCGGCGTGCCCGGTTTTGAGGCGGTGAACTGGTTTGGCATGTTTGCGCCGGCCAAGACGCCGCGCAAGATCGTTAATCGCCTGAACAGTGCACTGGTACAGACCATAAAGACACCGGAGATGCAGGCACAGTTCATCAAGCTGGGCGCTGATCCGGTCGGCAGCAGCGTCGAGGAGTTCACGGCCTTTGTGAAACGCGATATGGAAAAATACGAAAAAGTCGTGCGCATTTCCGGCGCCAAGCTCGACTGAGTGTGATGGTCACCCGGACCAAGAAAAAACACGCTGCTACACGCACTGCGAGGCCGCGGGTGTCGCGGTCGCGGATTTCCGCGGCGGAGTGGCAGGCGCGCTGCGAACTGGCGGCAGCGCACCGTCTGGTTGCACATTTTGTGTTTGTCGACCTGACCTACAACCACATATGCCTGCGTGTCCCGGGCGAGCACGGCCATTTTCTGGTGAAGGCCGACAACGTGCTGATGGAGCAGGTGACGGCATCGAATCTGGTGAAGTACGACCTCGAAGGCCGCCAGGTCGGCGTATCCCCGTTCAAAGCCAGCCCCGCGGCTTACAACCTGCATGCCGCGGTATTACGGACCCGGCCGGACATCAATGCCGCCGTGCATACACATTCGCCGGCGAATCTTGCCGTGTCAGCGCAGCAACACGGACTGCTGCCGCTGACCCAGCAGGCGATGCGTTTTTACAACCGCATCGCGCGATATCCCAATCTCACCGATGACACCACACGCGAAGGCGCCGATCAGCTGGCGGCGGCGCTGGGCGATCACTGGACCATGCTGCTGAAGAATCACGGCGCGCTGGTCTGCGGCACGACATTGCCCGAGGCCTATATCTATCACCACTTTTTCGAGCTGGCCTGCCGTGCGCAGATCGGTGCAATGGCAGGCGGCGGCAAGCTGATCCTGCCGGACCACGACGTGTGTGTCGCGCGCGCCGCGAAATTCGGCCGCATGGGTGTCTACGACGCAGAAAGCCGCGACTGGGTCGCGAGCATGGCGCTGGTTGAGAAGCGTTACCCGGACTACAAAACGTAAGAGTCTCAGCCGCTCCGGCTGTTCAGGAAAGCCAGCAGCATCGCCGCCATTTCCGTTTCCTTGACCGCCCAGGATTCA
>JBIIZE010000036.1:0-10484 GCA_044346435.1 Burkholderiales bacterium | reverse complement strand
CGGTGAAGCGGCTTACTACAAGGCAGTGGACCGCGCAAAGCACTACATCTTTGAAGGCGACATCATGCAGGTGGTGCCGTCGCAGCGCATGAGCAAGCCCTTCCATGCGACGCCGCTGTCGCTGTATCGGGCATTGCGCACGCTGAATCCGTCGCCGTACATGTTTTATTTCGACTGCGGCGATTTCAACGTGGTTGGCGCCTCACCCGAAATCCTTGCCCGGCTGGAAGGCGACACCGTGACGGTACGGCCGATTGCCGGCACCCGCCGCCGCGGCGCGACGCCGGAAGAAGATGCCGCGCTCGCCGAAGAACTGCTGGCCGACGCCAAGGAGCGCGCCGAACACATCATGCTGGTCGATCTCGGCCGCAATGATGCCGGTCGCGTGGCGCAGACCGGCAGCGTGCGCGTCACCGAGCAAATGGTGATCGAACGTTATTCGCATGTGATGCACATCGTGTCCAACGTTGAGGCGCGGCTGAAACCGGGATTGACCGCGATTGACGTGTTGCGCGCGACCTTCCCGGCAGGCACCGTATCGGGTGCGCCGAAAGTACGGGCGATGGAAATCATCGATGAACTGGAACCGGTAAAACGCTGCATTTACGCCGGCGCCGTCGGTTATCTCGGATTCCACGGCAATATGGATGTGGCCATCGCCTTGCGCACCGCGGTGGTCAAGGACGGCAGGCTGCATGTGCAGGCGGGCGGCGGTGTGGTTGCCGATTCGCAGCCCGAGGCCGAATGGCAGGAAACGCAGAACAAGGCGCGGGCGCTACTGCGTGCGGCGGAAATGGCCGAAGCCGGCCTCGACACGCGTCTGGATTGAGGGGATCGCCATGTTACTGATGATCGATAATTACGATTCATTCACCTATAACCTGGTGCAGTATTTCGGCGAGCTCGGCGAAGAAGTCGCCGTGCATCGCAACGACGAAATTTCGGTCGACGACATCGCGCGCATGAAACCGGCGCGCATCGTGGTGTCGCCGGGTCCGTGCACACCCAACGAGGCGGGCGTATCGGTACCGGCGATCAAGGCTTTTGCCGGCAAGATTCCGATCCTCGGCGTCTGCCTCGGCCACCAGAGCATCGGTCAGGCTTTCGGCGGCAAAATCATCCACGCCAAACAGTTGATGCACGGCAAGACATCGCTGATTCAACACGAGAACACCGGCGTGTTCCGCGGGCTGCCGCAGCCCTTCTCGGCGACGCGTTATCACTCGCTGGTGATCGAGCGCGCGAGCATTCCTGATTGTCTCCAGGTAACGGCATGGACCGATGACGGCGAAATCATGGGCGTCCGCCACAAGACGCTGGCGGTCGAGGGTGTGCAGTTCCACCCCGAATCGATACTGACCGAACACGGGCATCAAATGCTGAAAAATTTCCTGGAGGACGCCCCGCGATGAAACCGCAGGAAGCGCTGACGCGCATCATCGAACACCGCGAAATATTTCACGACGAAATGCTGTCGCTGATGCGGCAGATCATGAGCGGCGAAGTATCGCCGGTGCTAATTGCGGCGCTGGTAACCGGGCTGCGCGTAAAAAAAGAAACCATCGGCGAAATCGCCGCCGCGGCGACGGTGATGCGCGAGTTTGCGACCCATGTGCCGGTTCCGGATGTGCCGGAACTGATCGACACCTGCGGCACCGGCGGCGATTCTGCGCATACGTTCAACGTGTCAACGACGGCGATGTTCGTTGCGGCTGCGGCCGGCGCAAAAATCGCCAAACACGGCGGACGGTCGGTCTCCAGCAAATCGGGGAGTGCGGATGTGCTCGAACTGCTGGGCGCCAATATCAATCTGAAACCCGAAGCGGTGGCGCAGTCGATTGCTGAAACCGGCATCGGTTTCATGTTCGCGCCGAATCACCACAGCGCGATGAAACATGCCGCGCCGGTGCGCCGCGAACTGGGTGTGAAAACGATCTTCAATATCCTTGGTCCGCTGACCAATCCTGCCGGTGCCAAACAGCAGGTGATGGGCGTGTTCCATGCCGATCTGGTCGGCATTCAGGCTCGCGTGCTGCAGCGGCTGGGCAGTCGCCGCGTGATGATCGTGCACGGGCTCGAAGGGCTGGATGAACTGTCGATCAGCGGTCCGACGGCCGTTGGCGAACTGAAGGACGGCGTGGTGCGCGAATACATGGTGGCGCCGGCGGATGTCGGTTTGAAGACTCACAATAACGCGGCGATCCGTGTTGATGGCGTCGAGCAGTCGCGCGAGATGATGCTCGCGGCGCTCGACAACAAGGAAGGCGCGGCACGGGACATTGTCGCGCTGAATGCCGGCGCCAGCATCTACATCGCCGGCAAGGCGCCGACGCTGGTAGAGGGCGTACAGCAGGCACTGGCGGTGATCGCCAGTGGCGCCGCACGCAAGAAGCTGGATCAATTCGTTTCTTTTACGCAAAGCCATGGCTGATATCCTGCAGCGGATCATGGCCGTCAAGGCCGAGGAAGTTGCCGCCGCACAGGCACAACTGCCGCTCGCGCAGGTGCAGGCGGCGGCCCGCGCCGCAGCACCGGCCCGCGATTTTGCCGGCGCGATACGCAGCAGAATCGCTGCCGGCCGCTCCGCCGTGATCGCCGAGGTCAAGAAGGCCAGCCCGAGCAAGGGTGTGCTGCGCGAACAGTTTGATCCGGCAGCGATTGCCGCCAGCTATGAGCGTCACGGCGCGGCCTGCCTGTCGGTGCTGACCGATCGCCAGTTTTTCCAGGGCAAGCTCGATGACCTGAAGGCGGCGCGCGGGGCATGCAGCCTGCCGGTGCTGCGCAAGGACTTCATGATGGACCCGTACCAGGTCTATGAGGCCAGGGCCGCCGGTGCCGATTGCATCCTGCTGATCGTCGCCGCGCTGACCGCAGAAAAACTTCATCAACTTGAGGCCGTTGCGATCGAACTCGGCTTGTCGGTGCTGGTCGAAGTGCATGATGGTGAGGAACTGGAAACCGCGCTGCAGTTGAAGTCGCCGTTGATCGGCATCAACAACCGCAACCTGCGGACGTTTGAAACCACGCTGGAAACGACACTCGGTTTGCTGTCCCGGGTTCCCGGAGACCGTCTGGTGATTACCGAAAGCGGTATCCTGAAGCCCGAGGACGTGGCGCGGATGCGCGCCCATCAGGTGCACGGCTATCTGGTTGGTGAAGCGTTCATGCGCGCACCGGATCCCGGCGTTGAACTTGAACGGTTATTCGGGAAATGAACAAAAAAGAGGTGGCCTGAGATGCTGCGTATCGACGATCTGATCATTGGATTCGACAAGGGCCTGCGCACGGTGTTTGCGCAGGCGCGCAGCGTGCGACCGGTCCCCGGTGAGGCTCTGCCCGAGGCGGAGATGGATGCTGCCCAGCGCGCGCAGGCTGCCGCGCTGATGCGCGTCAACCACAGCGGTGAAATCTGTGCGCAGGCGCTGTATCAGGGGCAGGCGATGACCGCGCGCGACAGCGGCGCACGCGCGGCGCTCGAGCGGGCGGCGCAGGAAGAAACCGAGCATCTGGCGTGGACCGAGCACCGCATCAATGAATTGGGCGGGCGCAAGAGCCTGCTCAACCCGCTTTGGTATGCCGGATCATTTGCCATCGGTGCCGCGGCAGGCCTGCTCGGCGACAAATGGAACCTGGGTTTTCTGGCTGAGACCGAACGCCAGGTGGGGCGTCATCTGGAGGGGCATCTTGCCCGTTTGCCCGCGGCTGATGAAAAAAGCCGCGCGATTGTCGAACAGATGCGCGATGACGAGGCGCGCCATGCAGCCACCGCGCTTGAGCATGGTGGAGCCGAACTTCCGGCGCCGGTCAAGGCGGCGATGCAGGTTTCATCGAAAGTGATGACCAGCGCGGCCTACATCGTCTGATACGGCGCTGCCGGATCAGGCAGCGCCGGGTTCGCGAATTTCGAAATCGTGGGTGATGGCGGCGGTCTTGCCGAGCATGATCGAGGCCGAGCAGTATTTTTCTGCCGTTAAATGAACTGCTCGTTCAACCTGCGCCGGTTTCAACCCGGTGCCGGTGACGACGAAATGAAAATGGATTTTGGTGAAAACCTTCGGGTCTTCCTCGGCACGTTCGGCATCGATTTCGACCACGCAGTCAGTAACCGGCGCGCGTGATTTGCGCAGGATGTGCACTACGTCATAGGCGGTGCAACCGCCGGTGCCCATCAGCACTACCTCCATCGGCCGCGGACCCATGTTGCGACCGCCGCCTTCCGG
This sequence comes from Burkholderiales bacterium, assembly GCA_044346435.1. Lineage (GTDB taxonomy): Bacteria > Pseudomonadota > Gammaproteobacteria > Burkholderiales > SG8-41. Next base: position 6,264 of record JBIIZE010000036.1, on the reverse strand, counting down.
CGCGCCGTCCATCAGAAAGGCATGGCCGCTGCCGGATTCGGCGATGAATGAAACATTCTCAACCCACTTGATGCGTGCTTTCATGAAATCTCCTGTCAGGCTTGCGCGAGCAGGCGCAAACGATACCAGACCATACCGATGGTTTCGTGGAAAAAAATTGAACTGTCTCGCAAGCCGGTGAAATTCGGCAGGAAATCCAATACCGTCAATTGCGCGCTCTCGCCAGTGGCATGCGCCGTCGGTGCCGGAATGACTTCAAATCCTGCGCGCTCAAAAACCAGGATCGAGCGCGGCATATGCCAGGCGTTTGTGACCAGATAAATCCGGCGGATGTTTTCCCTCGCGAGAGTCTCCCGGCTCAGCCGCGCATTTTCCAGGGTATTGGCCGAACGTCCTTCGCGCCAGCGCACCGGCACACGAAAGGCCTGTTCCAGCACCTTCGCCATCAGTTCGGCTTCGTTGATCCGGCTGCCGTCCGGGCTGCCGCCACTGACCAGCAGGGGCAGTCCGGTCTCACGATGCAGTTGCGCGGCGTAGCGCAGTCGCACCAGCGTCGCGGAAGACACGGTGTCGCCGCCGTATTCGGGTGCTGCGGGATAACGGCCGCCGCCCAGCACCACAATGGCCTGGGCCGGCGCGGATGCCGGCGTCGCGGCGTGAGGGGTTTCCCATTGCTGGAGCAGGAAGGTTCCGGTCAGCGGCATCGACAGCAGGTAGAGACCGGCCGTTCCGGCAATCAGCAGGCCCCGGCTGGTCCGCGGGCGACTGTGTCGGAGGGCCAGACCGGTGGCGAGAACGATAAAAAGTAATCCCGGGGGGATCAACAGGGCGGTCAGGGCGTTGGTCAACAGCCAGGAAATCATGTTAACTGTTTGTTTTTAAAAGTAATTTTATGCCCCGCCGGGCTGCAGCCGTGCTTTTTTGTTGCAGTACAGCAGTTTGACACATCCACTTGATTTCCCATAGAATTCGCGGTTTCCCTGAACGCCAAGAACACGCAGGAACAAGCATGAAGACCTATTCCGCAAAACCGAGCGAAGTGACCCGCGACTGGTACATCGTCGATGCTTCCGACAAAGTGCTGGGCCGCCTCGCCTCCGAAATCGCGCATCGCCTGCGTGGCAAGCACAAGCCTGAATTCACCCGCCACATCGACACCGGCGATTTCATCGTCGTGGTCAATGTCGAAAAACTGCGAGTGACCGGCAACAAGGCCAAGGACAAGCTGTACAACCGCCACAGCGGTTATCCCGGCGGCCTGTACACGACCAACTTCGAGAAGATGCAGGCCAAACATCCGGCGCGCGTGCTTGAGAAGGCTGTTAAAGGCATGCTGCCCAAGGGACCCCTGGGCTACGCGATGCTGAAAAAGATGAAGGCCTATGCCGGTACGGATCATCCGCATACCGCGCAGCAGCCCAAGACCCTCGTAATCTAGGATTAAGACACCATGGCAGCAGTTCAAAAGAACTACGGCACCGGCCGCCGCAAAAGCGCAGTGGCCCGTGTGTTCCTGAAGCCCGGCAAGGGCAGCATCGTCGTCAACGGCAAGCCGGTTGACGAGTTTTTCTCGCGTGAAACCGGCCGCATGGTTGTGCGCCAGCCGCTCGCGCTGATCGAAAAGCTCGACAGCTTCGACATCGCCGTTAACGTGACCGGTGGCGGTGAGTCCGGCCAGGCCGGCGCGGTGCGTCATGGCATCACCCGTGCGCTGATCGATTACGACGAAACGCTGAAGCCGGTGCTGCGCAAAGCAGGCCTGGTGACGCGCGACGCCCGCGAAGTGGAGCGCAAAAAAGTCGGTTTGCGCAAAGCGCGGCGGCGCAAGCAGTTCTCCAAGCGTTAACGCGTTCTGGAAGAACCGAAGTTCGGACAAGGCCGCCTCAGGGCGGCTTTGTCGTCTCTGGCGGCATCGTGGCTGCAGTGCGACGATCAAATTTTGCGTTTTGACCGGTTGAGGAGTTGGCAGGTATGACTGGGAAGACCATCAAGGTGGGGATTGTGGGGGGCACCGGGTATACCGGTGTCGAACTGCTGAGACTGCTGGCGCAGCACCCGCACAGTGAATTGCGCGCGATCACTTCGCGCAAGGAAGCCGGCATGGCGGTGGCCGAGATGTTTCCCAACCTGCGCGGCCATGTCGATCTGAAATTCAGCGAACCGGCGACGGCCGGCCTCGAAAAATGTGACGTCGTTTTCTTCGCCACGCCCAACGGCGTTGCGATGCAGGAAGCGCGTGCGCTGGTCGATGCCGGCGTGCGCATCATCGATCTCGCGGCGGATTTCCGCATTCGCGATGTTGCGGTGTGGGAGCAGTGGTACAAGATGAAACACGCCTGCCCCGAACTGGTGGCGGAGGCAGTGTATGCCCTGCCCGAGGTCAATCGCGAGCAGATCCGCAAAGCGCGTGTCATCGCCAATCCCGGCTGTTACCCGACCGCCGTGCAACTCGGTTTCCTGCCGCTGATCGAAGCAGGCTGCGTGGATCTCAATCACCTGATCGCCGACGCCAAGTCCGGTGTGTCAGGCGCAGGGCGCAAGGCGGAGACGCATATCCTGCACGCCGAAGCAGCGGACAACTTCAAGGCCTATGGCGTGGGCGGGCATCGTCATCATCCGGAGATTTCGCAGGGACTGGCGCGTGCCGCCGGTCGCGACGTGAATCTGGTGTTCGTGCCGCACCTGACGCCGATGATCCGCGGCATCCATGCGACGCTCTATGCGCAGTTGACGAAAGAAGCCGATCTGCAGGCCCTTTACGAAAAGCGTTATGAGAATGAAGCTTTTGTCGATGTGATGCCCGCTGGCAGCCATCCCGAAACGCGTTCGGTGCGTGGTGCAAACCATTGCCGCATTGCCGTACATCGCCCGCAGGGTGGTAACACCGTGGTCGTGCTGTCGGTGATCGACAACCTGGTCAAGGGCGCAGCCGGCCAGGCAGTGCAGAACATGAACCTGATGTTCGGCCTCGCCGAAGACGCCGGCCTCAAACAGGTCGCGCTGTTGCCGTAACGGCATGAACCGCAAGCTCAAAACTTTTTTGCGCCGGTTCGGCATCGATGCGCCGCAACTGTCGGTGCGTCCGCATATGCCCTGGTACTGGCGCTGGATGGGTATGGTCGCCATCGTTGCAGTGACCTGCGGTGTTGCCTGGTTTACCTATGACTTTGGTCTGGAATATGCCGGATTCCGCAAAGGTGAGGCGGCGAAACTCCGTGAGCGGCTGGATGAAACCGTGCGCCGCCAGCAGACGGAACTGGCGGAACTCAATGCCCGTACTGCGGCAGCCGAACGTCAGTTGCAGATCGAACGCGCGACTTACGGGGATCTGGCGAAACAGGTCAAGGCGCTGGCGCAGGAGAACGCGACCCTGAAGGAAGATCTCGCGTTTTTTCAGTCACTGACGGCGACCGGCAAAGACGGTGCCATCAGCGTCAACCGCTTTCGCATGATTCCCGAGTCGGTGCCGGGGGAATACCGCTACCAGCTGCTGCTGGTGCAGGCGGGTGAGCGTGCCAAGGAGTTTCATGGTCGCCTGCAGTTTGTATTGAACCTGCAACAGGATGGTCGTAAAGTGACCCTGATGTTGCCCGAGAACGGGCGCGCCGATGCGTCAAAAGAGTATCAGGTCAATTTCAAACTGTTCCAACGGGTCGAAGGGCTGTTCCGCATCGCACCGAATGCCACGGTCAAAGGTCTGCAAGTCCGCATTTTTGAAGGCAATTCCGAGACACCGAAACTGACGCACAACGTCACCATTTCATAGTTGGAGGTTCCCATGTTCGGCAACAAAAACAAACCCAATAAACCGCAGAACCGCATCGATTGCCTGATTGGCGCCGGCACTGAAATCAAGGGCGACATGACCTTCGACGGCGGTTTGCGCGTGGACGGACGCGTTCACGGCAATGTTATTTCTGTCGAAGGCAAGCCGGGCACGCTGGTGCTGTCTGAAGCAGCCAGGATCGAAGGGGAAATCCGCGTCTCGCATGTGGTTATCAACGGCACCGTGGTCGGCCCGGTACATGCCGCCGATTACGTTGAACTCCAGAGCAAAGCCAATGTCACTGGTGATGTCTATTACCGCACGCTGGAGATGCATCTGGGCGCGGTAGTGCAGGGCCGGCTTGTCTATCAGGACGATGCCAAAACCGACAAGGTTGTTCAGTTCAAACCCGCCTCAGCGGATTGACCCGCAGCGGCTGCGACGGTGATAATGGTTACTTGTCAGAGCCTTACCGAATCAGGAGCAAGTCATGAATGCAGTCTCTGAAGTTGTGATGCCGGAACCGCTGGTCTTCACTGAAAATGCGGCCGCCAAAGTGCGCCAGCTGATCGATGAAGAAGGCAATACCGAACTGAAGCTGCGTGTGTTCGTCACGGGCGGCGGCTGCTCGGGTTTCCAGTACGGATTCACCTTCGATGAAGTCGTCAACGAAGATGACACCTCACTGAACAAAGGCGGCGTCACGCTGCTGATCGATCCGATGAGCCTGCAGTACCTGACTGGCGCAGAGATCGATTACCAGGAAAACGTTGAAGGTGCGCAGTTCGTGATCAAGAATCCGAACGCCAGTTCCACCTGCGGTTGCGGTTCGTCGTTCTCCGCGTAAGCGGTTTTCCGGTTTAATGCAAAACGGGGGCTTTTGCCCCCGTTTTGTTTTGCGGCTTCAGGCCGGGTAAATCGCGCCGAGCACGCGCGGGCCGCGCGCACCGGTGACGCGTGGCAGATTGCCGGGTTCGTTCGCCAGGGTGCGCGCGGCCAACCAGGCAAACGCAGCAGCTTCGACGGCTTCTGCAGCAATGCCCAGGCTATCGCTTGCAGTGATGCGTCGACCCGGCAGCAGTGTTTCAAGGCGTGCGCACAAAGCGGTGTTGCGTGCGCCGCCGCCGCAGAGATAAATCTCCTGGGCGTCAGCGCAATGCTCGTCCAGCGCCTGTGCAATCGATGCGGCCGTCAGTTCGCACAAGCTGGCCTGCACATCTTCCGGACGTTCATGGCCGGACAGCGTGCCGCGCAGCCATTCGAGATGGAAGGTTTCGCGTCCCGTGCTTTTCGGCGGTTGACGCGCGAAAAAGGGATGAGCCAGCAGGCGTTCGCAAAGCTCTGGCAAAACACGCCCGCTCGCTGCCCATGCGCCGTCGGCATCGTATGGCTGATTCCGGTGCGCCAAAACCCAGCCGTCCATCAGCGCATTACCCGGACCGCAATCGAATCCGGTGACCTCGCCGTTTACCGGCAGTACACTGATATTGGCGATGCCGCCGATGTTGACGACAGCGCGGCATATCTGCGGCGATGCGAACACGGCTTGATGAAAGGCCGGCACCAGCGGAGCACCTTCGCCGCCGGCGGCGATGTCACGGCTGCGAAAATCGCAGACCACGGCGATGCCGACGAGTTCGGCCAGCAGCGCACCGTTAACCAGCTGCGTGGTGTATCCGAGCTGGGGCTGGTGGCGCACTGTCTGGCCGTGGCAGCCGATGGCCGCAATATTTTTGGCGTCGATGCCGGTTTGCGCGAGCAGTGTCTGCACAATCGCGGCATAACCGATCGACAGCGCATTGGCGGCCTGTGCCGCCCGATGCAGTTCGTTGTCGCCGGCCTGGTTCAGCGCCAGCAGCGTTTCGCGCAACTGCGGCGGGAAAGGTTGGTGAACGAGGGTGTGCAGTTTTAGGGTCTTGCCGCCGAATTCAACCAGCGCGGCGTCGATGCCGTCCATGCTGGTCCCCGACATCAACCCGATGTACAGACCGGGCTTCACGTCAGGAATTATTGTGCGGCGGTGGTGCGCACTTGCCGCACCAGGGCCAGACGTTCGGCCAGCGGGCGGGCGTTTTCTTCAAACGCGGCGCGGTGCTGCGGCGCCAGCGGCGGTGCCGGCGGCATGGCTACCCGCAACGGATCCTGATGAACATCGTTGGTACGGAATTCATAGTGCAGGTGCGGGCCGGTAGCTACGCCGGTGCTGCCGACAAAGCCGATGACATCACCTTGCGTCACCCGTTTGCCTTTTTGCATGCCTTGCGCAAAGCCCGACAGATGTCCGTACCAGGTCGTGTATTTCGACTGATGACGCAGCACGACGAGGTTGCCGTAGCCGCCTTGCCGGCCGACGAATTCGACAATCCCGTCACCGGTGGCCTTGACGCGGGTTCCGGTTGGCGCGGCGTAATCGACGCCCTTGTGCGCGCGCCAGGTCTGCAGCACCGGATGGAAACGTGACATCGAGAAGCCGGAGCTCACGCGGGAGAATTCCAGCG
>JBIIZE010000389.1:0-2806 GCA_044346435.1 Burkholderiales bacterium | reverse complement strand
CGCGTTCAAGGAAACCGCCGCCAAGTACAAAGGCAAGGCCGACGGGGTGGACAAAGTCACCAAACATGTCACCACCAACCCGAAGATCAAGGTTGACGGCATCGAAGAAACCCACGATGCGCTGAAGACCAAGGATGCCAAGGAAATCCGCAACGCGGTCGACTGGATCCTCAGCCGCTAACCATAACAATTACAACAAAACCCGGGGAGACAAACATGATCGGCAAATGGTGGACCAACCTGCAGAACCGTTGCCGGACATGTTCCCGGGTAACCCTGACCGCAGGGGTACTGGTAATTGCCCTGGTGGCTGCCGGCGTAATGATGACCGTTGGCGCAGCCGCAATGGCTTATACCAACACCCAGGACTTCTGCATTGGTTGTCACGAAATGAAAGACAACGTCTACGCCGAGTTCAAGGGTACGATCCACGACGTCAACCGCACCGGCGTGCATGTCATCTGCTCCGACTGCCATGTACCGCGCGAACCGATTCCGCTGGTGCTGCGCAAAATGCGCGCCACCTTTGAGCTTATCGGCCACTTCCAGGGCGTCATCGATACCAAGGAAAAGTTCGAAAAACATCGCGCAATGCTGGCTCACCGCGTCTGGGATCGCATGCTGGAAACCGATTCGCTGGAGTGCCGTAACTGCCACAAGCGCGAATCGATGAGCAGTGAACTGCAATCCGAAAAAGCGCGCAATCGTCACGCCAAGGCGGACAAAGAAAAAATGACCTGTATCGAATGCCACTACGGCATCGCGCACAAGGAGCCTGAGGGCATTACGCCACAGGAAATGAAAGCCGCAAAGCTCGAGAAAAAGTAAAACGCAGAGCCGCACATCAGGATCAAGGGAGAGCATTAAATGCAAACAACAAAACCGATACTTGTCCTGATGCGCAGCTTCGTTGCCGCGTTATGCCTGCTCTCCATGGCACAGACGGCGCTGGCGCAAGACGCCGCCAAAGCCCCGCGTAAAGACCTTGCGCTCAAAGGCGATGCCGTCTGCACGCGCTGTCATGGCGTGGATGAAGAATATCCGGTGCTGGCCATCGGCCAGACCAAACACGGCACGGTTGCCGACAAGCGCACACCTACCTGCACCAGTTGCCACGGCACCAGCGAAACCCATATCAACCGGCCGGCAGGCGTCAGCGAACGCCCCAAACCCACAGTTGTCTTCAACAAAAAGGGCAGCACACAGCCCGAGGCACAGAATCAGGCCTGCCTGACCTGCCACCAGGGTGGCAAGCGCACCCACTGGCAGACCAGCCTGCATGCCACCCGGGATACCACCTGTGTATCCTGCCACCAAGTCCACGCCGCGCATGACAAAGTGCGTGACAAACGCGATCAGGCCCAGGTTTGCTACACCTGCCACAAGGAACAGCGGGCCCAGAACCAGCGGCCTTCGCGCCACCCGATTCCTGAAGGCAAAATGACCTGCTCTGACTGCCACAATCCCCACGGCTCGGCAGGCACCAAAAACATGGTCCGGGACAGTGTCAACGAGACCTGCTACACCTGCCACATGGAAAAACGCGGCCCGTTCGTGCGCAGTCACCAGCCCGTTCAGGAAGACTGCTCGATCTGCCATAACCCGCACGGCACAACGACTCCGAATCTGCTGAAAGCACGTGCGCCCTTCCTGTGTCAGGAATGCCATGAGCCCACCGGGCACCGCGGTAATCCCGGAACGTTCACCACGCCCGGAACATCGACCACGACAGCCAATCTGGTGGCGCGAGGTTGTGTGAACTGCCACAACAATATCCATGGCACGAACAATCCGACCAGTGCATCGGGCGGACGTTCGCTGCGCCGCTGATCAAAGACAGGGAGCTCTCATGAACAAGCATGCACGCTTCGCCTTGAAGATCACCGCGATGGCGGCCGCTGTCACCGCCGCCTGCAACCCGGTCTGGGCAACGGAGGATGATGCAGTCAAGGCTTTGACCAAACCCCAGAGCAATATCGAATTCGGTGTCGGCTATACCAGCAACGAAAGCAAACGTTTCGGTCAGTACAACGGCTTTAATCAGGATAAGGGCTACGGCCTGATCGGCGGGCAACTGATCCAGCGCGATGACGATACCGGCACCTGGATGTCACTGAGCGGCAGCAACCTCGGGCGCGATACCCAGCAACTGCGCTTTGAACATAATCGCCAGGGCGACTGGGGTTATTTTTTCGAGTACGACGAGACCCCGCGATTCAATCCTTACACTGTAAACACCGGTCTCACCGGCATTGGCTCGTCAGTTCAGAGGATTAACGGCGCGGCCCGGAGCAATGTTGACCTGGAAACCATTCGGGAAACCATCACCCTCGGTTTCAGCAAAATCATGAATGGCGGCCTGGACTTCCAGGTGCGCTTCCGCAACGAAGAGAAAGACGGGGCGCGGCAATGGGGGCAGGGCGGCGCACCGATCAACTTCCTCACCGATCCCATCAACCAGACCACCAACCAGCTGGACGTGGTGCTGGGTTATACCGGCGACAAACTGCAGCTCACCGGCGGTTATTACGGCACGCTGTTTGACAATCACAATGCTTTCCTCAGCATCCCCAACAGCACGGTGTTCACGCAAATGGCCTTGCCGCCGGGGAGCCAGTCTCACCAGCTGCATCTGGCCGGCGGCTACAGTTTCTCCGCAACGACACGTGCCAATTTCAAAGCCGCCTATACCCGGCAGACCCAGACCGACCAGTTTTTTTCCAGCCCGCCGCAGTTGAATACCAGAACCGATCTGGGCGGCAAGGTCAATACCACCCTGCTCCAGGCCGGTATCACCGCCCGCCCC
>JBIIZE010000084.1:0-7347 GCA_044346435.1 Burkholderiales bacterium | reverse complement strand
ATGCGGCAAGCCCTGGCCACCGTAATCAGTGGACGCTCCGAGGCCGTTCCAGCCGGCTTCGGTGAATTGCGCATAAGCCTGCTTGAAACCGTCGGGAGCGCTGACCACGCCGTCACGCCATTGCGCACCCTGCTTGTCACCGCTGCGGTTCAGCGGATCCAGCACACCCTGCGCGAATTTGCCGGCTTCGCTGAGCACTGCCTCCACCAGTTCGGCATTGACGTCTTCGCAGCCCGGCAGCGCGGCAACCGAATCCAGTCCGGCGAATTCGGCGATGGCAAACTGCATGTCCTTCAGCGGCGCGCTATAGGTCGACATGTCCTTATTCCCCAACTTGTTCCCGAAAAATCAAAGGGCGCCATACAAGCGCCCTTTGATGTTACCGCATGTGAATGAATCTCAGAGTTGCTGCGTCAGCTCCGGCACGGCCTTGAACAGATCCTCGACCAACCAGTAATCGGCCACTGCAAAGATCGGTGCTTCCGGATCCTTGTTGATGGCGATGATCACCTTGCTGTCCTTCATGCCGGCCAGATGCTGGATCGCGCCGGAAATGCCGACAGCGATATACAGCTCCGGCGCAACGATCTTGCCGGTCTGTCCGACCTGGTAGTCGTTCGGCACATAGCCGGAATCCACCGCCGCACGCGATGCACCCACTGCCGCACCCAGCTTGTCGGCCAGCGCTTCGAGAATCTTGAAGTTCTCGCCGCTGCCCATGCCGCGGCCGCCGGAGACGATGATGCGCGCCGCCGTCAGTTCCGGACGGTCGGATTTCGACAGTTCCTGGCCATTGAATTTCGCGAGGCCCGTATCCGGACCCGCCGCGAGATTCTCGACTGCAGCACTGCCGCCTTCGGCCGCCGCATCAAAACCCGTGGCACGGACGGTGATGACTTTGATCTTGTCCGCAGACTGCACCGTGGCCATCGCATTACCGGCGTAAATCGGCCGCACAAAAGTATCGGCTGAAACTACCGCGCTGATGTCCGAAATCTGCTGGACATCAAGCAGCGCGGACAGACGCGGCATGAAGTTTTTGCCGTAGCCGGTGGCCGGCGCAAGGATATGGCTGTATTGCGCGGCAACCGTCTGGATCAGCGCGGTCAGGTTTTCCGCAGCACCGCCGGCATACAGCGGCGAGTCGGCGAGCAGCACCTTGCTGACGCCGGCGATCTTCGCTGCGGCCTGCGCCGCATCGGCGCATTGGTGACCGGCAACCAGCACCACAATGTCGCCGCCGATTTTGGCTGCGGCGGTAACGGTATTGGTGGTGCCGGGCTTGAGCAGTTTGCCGTCGTGTTCGGCAATAACGAGTACGGACATCAGATCACCCTCGCTTCATTCTTGAGTTTGGCAACGAGCTCCTGCACATCCGCCACCTTGACGCCGGCGCTGCGTTTGGCCGGCTCTTCCACCTTGACCGTTTTCAGGCGCGGCGTGACATCAACACCCAGCGCTTCGGGCTTGAGCACTTCCAGCGGCTTCTTTTTTGCCTTCATGATGTTGGGCAGCGTGACGTAACGCGGCTCGTTCAAACGCAGGTCGGTGGTCACCACCGCCGGCAGCTTGATCGTCAGCTTCTCGAGGCCGCCGTCGATTTCGCGCGTGACGTCGGCGGTATCACCATTGACGGCAATCGCCGAGGTGAAGGCCGATTGCGGCCAACCGAGCAGCGCCGCAGTCATCTGGCCGGCCTGGTTGGAATCGTCATCGATCGCCTGCTTGCCCATGATCACCAGCTTGGGCTGTTCCTTGTCGACAATCGCCTTGACCAGCTTGGCCACGGCCAGCGGCTGCACTTCGCCCGCGACCTCAACGAGGATGCCGCGGTCGGCGCCCATCGCCATCGCCGTACGCAGCGTTTCCTGCGACTGCTGCGTACCGACGGAGACCGCAATGATTTCGGTCACGATGCCGGCTTCCTTCATGCGCACCGCCTGTTCGACTGCGATTTCGCAGAAGGGATTCATCGCCATCTTGACGTTGGCGGTCTCCACGCCGGTGCCATCCGACTTGACGCGCACTTTCACGTACGGGTCGATGACACGTTTGACTGTCACTAGAACCTTCATGAATGCTCCGGAAAGGAATTCAGGGAATTCGGCACGGGAATACACCTGTGCAGAACACTGATTTTAGCGCATCGGCCTGACCGGTGAAACCGCAGACAGCCACATCATGGGCTCCGGAAGGTCCTCCCTGCCCTGTGACCGCCGAGACCAAGGCCGGAATGAACCGGCGAAATGACCAGATGATGAACTGGAGCCGGCTCAGGACCAGCGATAGAGCCCGTCCACTGCACTGCCGGGTTTGAGACCCATTACCAGTTGCAGCAGGCTGCGCGTGCGTTCTTCGCCGACCAACGGCGCGCAGTTGGATGAAAACTTGGTCGACAGATCGTCATCGGTCATCGGATTTTCACCTTCGCCCTTCGGATCGAGCACGCGCTCTTCGAGCACACGACCATCGCGCAATTCGATGCGCGCCACGCCGGAACGTCGCCCCGGATAAATACGTTCGCATTCCTCATCGACGTAGACCTCGGTGACATCGATCAGGCGACGGATATCAGGACGATCCAGATTCGCGCGATCAAAACTCGGCACCGTGACATTGCCGAAGGCCATCGCCAGCGCCGTGGTCACCGGCGCACTCATCTGAGCATCAAGAAGGTTCTCTGCGGTTTTCTGGTCGTGCCCCGCCGCACCCGCTTCGTACATGCCGATGCGCACACTGGCGACGTCATCAATCTTGAACGGCGTGCGACTGCCGATGGTGCGCACCGCATCCAGCGACGCATGAAAATGCCGGCAGGCAGGATAGGGTTTGAAATAGGCGTTGCAGATTTCGAAGCGTTCACCCAGAGCTTCGGTCAGCAAGGCCCACTCCGCGTTGCCGCCAGCTGCCGCCTGGATGAATCCGTATCGGCCCTCGATCACTTCGCCGGGTCCGGTCAGGCCGCGTTTGGCCAGCTCCGCAGAAACAATGCCGTCCCGCGCCGCCTTGCCCGGATGGATGCGCTTCACCTCCGCGCCATCCTGCAGATAGGCGCGCAAACCGCCGGAAAAACTGCCGGCCAGTCCCAGCGCATTCAGCGTCTGATCCGCATCCAGATGCATCAGGCGAGCCACAGCGGCAGCCGCACCGAATACGCCAGCGGTCGGCGTGTTGTGAAAACCGCGGCGCGAGGTATGCGGATGCACGGCGGCAGCGATACGCAGCGTCACGTCATAACCGGCGACGCCGGCGGCAATCAGGTCTTCTGCCGGTGAATTGAGTTTTTCCGCCATCGCGAGCAACGCAGAAAATACCGAGCCGCCGGGATGCACCGAGCCGCGGGTCATGCCGTCATCAAAATCCAGACCATGCGTTGCGGCACCGTTGACGAAGGCCGCGTTCTGCGCCGCCAAACGATGTTTGGTACCGATCACCGCGGCTTCAGCGGATTGATCCCAGGACTGCAGATAATCCAGCACCATGCGCGCGGCATCCGTTCCCGAACCTGCGACCGCACAGGTCAGATAGTCGAGCAGTGCGCGACGGAAGGCATGCACCGCGGCTTCCGGCAACTGCCGGGCATCGAGTCCGGCGACATAACGGGCGAGTTTGCGGCTGGCGTCACGGGCCACCTCAGGAACGACCGGGGTTATCGCAGGAGTATTCATAAGTATTTGATTAATATAATTAATTTGTTACGGGGATTTTGGCTTCACGAATCACGCGCGCCCATTTGCCATGGTCATTGCGAATGACCGCAGCAAATTGTTCGGGGGCGCCGCCCGCAGGCTCCGCGCCATCAGCCGTCATGTAATCAATGACTTCCCGCGTGCCGAGAATTTTCTGCATTTCCTGATTCAGTCGCTGCACGATGGCGCGCGGCGTACCGGCCGGGGCAAGCATGCCGTTCCAGGTATTCGCTTCGTAACCGGGAAAACCGGACTCCGCTACCGTCGGCACATCAGGCAGAGCCTTGGCCCGGCGGTCACCGGCTACCGCGAGCGCACGCAGTTTGCCGTTCTTGACCTGGGGCGTGGTGTTGATCGAACCACCGAACATCACCTGCACTTCGCCGCTGAGGATGCCGGTAATCGACGGCCCGGTGCCCTTGTACGGAATATGCGTCATGTCGACCTTTGCCATCTGCTTGAGCAGCTCCATCGGCAGAAAGGTGGCGGAAGAACTGGCGCCGTAATTGAGTGAACGGGTTTTCGCCAGCGCAACGAGTTCGCGCACGTTTTTCACCGGCAACGACGGATGCACGACCAGCACCGTGGACGAGGCCGTGGTCTGGATGATCGGCGCAAAATCGCGCAGCGGATCGTACGGCACCTTGCGCAGATTGGGATTGATCGCGAGCGTGCCGAGATTGCCGACCAGCAACGTATAACCGTCGGGCGGCGATTTCGCGCCCATCTCGGTACCGATGATGCCTTCAGCACCGGGACGGTTATCGACGATGAAGGTGCGCCCAAGCGCATCCCCCAGCCGGATCGCCAGCGCGCGCGCCACGGTGTCGGTGCCGCCGCCCGGCGAGAAGGGTGAAATGAAACGCACCGGCTTGGACGGATAATCGTTTGACGCCGCGCCGGCGCTGACAAACCAGCATGCGCCAAGCAGCGCAATCGTGAGTTGCATGTGTTTATTCATCACTCCTCCTCACCGCGAATTTTCCGCGACTATTGTTTTCTCAGTGCCACCAGCGCGTCGACTGCAACCACACCGTCGGCCTTGACCAGCAGGGGATTGATCTCCGCCTCCTCGACCGACTCCGCGCAGGCCAGCATCGACATCGCCTGCACGGTGCGGGCCAGCGCATCCAGGTCGCCGCGCGGTTTGTTGCGATAACCGCGTAACACGGCAAACGAGGAAACCTCATCAATCATTTCACGTGCGGTATCGAGGCTGACCGGCGCCAGTCGCACGGCATGGCCGCCGCCGAGTTCGGCAAGAATGCCGCCGACGCCCACCATCACCAGCGGACCGGCATCACGGTCACGGCGAAATCCGACAATCACTTCGGCAATGCCCTGCTCCATGCGCTGCACCAGCACGCCGTCAAGTGTCGCCTGCGGCAACGCCCTGTGAATCCGCGTCAGCATGCCGTCCACTGCGGTTTTCAGCGCAGTCGCGTCCGGCACACCCAGCACCACGCCGCCGGCTTCGGTCTTGTGCGGAATATCCGCAGACAGGATCTTTACCGCCACCGGAAATCCGGTGGTCACCGCTTCACTGCCGCTCCGCATGACCTGCGACGCCGCAAACGGAATGCCCAGAGAGCCCAGCACTTCAGCGGATGTGCGTTCGTTGAACCCCGATGCCGCCGCTTTCTGCAAGGACGCCTGCAGTTTCGATGTCACAGCAGCATCCACTGCCGGATGGACCACCGGCGCCCGCCATTCGCAGTAGGCGCGCACCGCATCCGCACAAGCCTCCGGCGTACGGAAACCTGCGGCACCGCCGCGTTGCAGGATACCCAGCGCCTCCGCCGCTGCCGGCCCGAGAAAACTCGCCACCGGCTTGGGGCCGCGCCCCGCATCGAGTACACGCTCGCGCACCGAATCCGGCCGCTGCGAAGCCGTTGACCCCTGCACGGCCACGATCACATCGCAGTGATCGGATTCATAAAACGCCTTGATCAGCGTCGGATACACCGGACCATCGCCGCGCCCCATCGGCAGATCGGTCAATGGGGCATCGGTGATGTGAATGCCTTTGGTCGCCATCTCGTCGATGATTTTTTTCGGCGGCGGCACCACTTCAATCCCGGCAAGGCCAAGGCGATCCACCACCATCGCGGCGGCACCACCGGTGCCGGTAAACACCGCTGCGCGCCGACCCTTCGGCGGGCGATAGCCCATCACCAGCTGCGGCGTCTCGAACAGCGCTTCGAAGGTTTCGACACGCAGGATGCCGTGATCACGGAAAAAGGCTCCCGCCACATCATCGGCACCGGCAATCGCGCCGGTGTGCGTAGTGGCGATTTCGCGGCCGACCGCCGAACGGCCAAGCTTGAAGGCGATGACCGGTTTGCCGAGGTCATAAGCACGTTGCGCTGCCGCCCCCAGGCGCGGCGCATCGCGGAACGCTTCGAGAAACAGCAGGATGCATTTCGTATCGGGGTCATCGACCATGCAGTCAACGATTTCGCCGACGCCAACATCGCATTCGTTGCCGACCGACACCATTTTCGAGAAACCGAGACCGCGCTCCTGCGCGCGCGACACGATGCCACCCAGCATCGAGCCACTCTGCGACACCAGACTCAGCGAACCCGGTACCAGAACCTGACTCTCCAGCACGGCATTCGCCGACAGCACTGTGTGTCCGGTGATATTGGCGATGCCCAGACAGTTGGGACCGATCAGCCGTACACCGCCGGCACGCGCGGTTTCCACCATGCGCTGCTGGATGATCCGGCCTTCTTCGCCGGTCTCGGCAAAACCTGCGGAAAAAATCGTTGCCGCCTTGACCCCTGCCTTTACGCAGCCTTCGATCACCCCGGGCACGGCCTTGGCCGGCACCATGATGAAGGCATGATCAATCTGCTGCGGAACCGATTCAATGTCCGGATAGGCTTTATCACCATTGATTTCGCTGCGACCCGGATTGATCGGAATAATGGTGCCGGTGAAGCCATGCTTGCGCAGCACACGCTGCGGACGCGACGCAAGTTTCGACGCGTCAGCGGAAGCTCCCACCAGCGCCACAGTGTGAGGTGAAAACAGCGCCTGCCCCAGTACCAATCGGTCTTTCTCGTTGCTCATGTTTCAGTGATTCCCTGTCGGATACTTATTCAATGCGAATATCGGCAGCCTTGATGACTTTGCTCCACTTCGCCTGCTCGCTTTTGATGAACGCCGTGAACTCTTCCGGCGTGCCGCCGATCGCGATCGGCCCGTCGTTGACCAGCCGCTCCAGAATTTTCGGATCTTTCAGAATTTTCACCAGTTCCACGTTCAGCTTGTCGACGATGGGCCGCGGCGTGCCGGCCGGCACCAGAATGCCGTTCCAGGAGCTGGCATCGTACTGCGGCAATCCACCCTCGGCGAAAGTCATCACCTCGGGCAAGGCAATCGAACGCTTGGGTCCGGTGATCGCCACCGCGCGGATCTTGCCGTTGCGCACCACGGGCACCGCGGCCAGCATGGTGCCGAACATCGACTGCACCTGCCCCGCCACCAGATCCTGCAACGCCGGCGGTGCGCCTTTATACGGTATGTGCACGACGCCAGCCTGAGTGATGTAGTTGAACAATTCACCACCGAGATGTCCGGAACCGGCAGGTCCGGAAGTCGCGTAATTGATCTGGCCTTTGTTCTTTTTGGCGAGAGCGATGTATTCCTT
>JBIIZE010000388.1:0-2810 GCA_044346435.1 Burkholderiales bacterium | reverse complement strand
GTCCACGGCGGCCTACAACGCCACCAACCCGTTTGCGATCGACAACAGCAAAACGGCCAAGCAGCCGAGCTACATCATTTGCAACCAACCCAAGAGCTTTGACTGGCGCCAGCGCGGTGCGACACAGCATCCCTGGAAGCGGGTCAGCGACACCATTTTTCAAACTGCTCGTCTTGAGCTCAACGACATCATCGAGTTGGTCACCCCATGAGCATCCGCACCGACGACTTCGCCCCGCAGCCCGAACCCCGGGTCATTTCTGCAGCCCCTGTTTCTCACCAGGAAGAGGCGATTGAGCGCGCCTTGCGCCCCAAGCTGCTTGACGAATACGTCGGCCAAGTCAAGGTGCGCGAACAGCTGGAGATTTTCATCAGCGCCGCCAAGATGCGCGAGGAGCCGCTGGACCATGTGCTGCTGTTTGGCCCACCCGGCTTGGGCAAAACCACGCTCAGCCACATCATCGCGGCCGAGCTGGGCGTGAACCTGCGCCAGACCAGCGGCCCGGTGCTTGAAAAGCCCAAAGACTTGGCCGCGCTGCTCACCAATTTGGAGCGCAACGACGTGCTCTTCATTGACGAAATTCACCGCCTCTCGCCCGTGGTCGAAGAAATTTTGTACCCCGCGCTCGAGGATTACCAGATCGACATCATGATCGGCGAAGGGCCGGCAGCACGATCGGTCAAGCTTGATCTGCCGCCGTTCACGCTGGTCGGCGCGACCACCCGCGCCGGCATGCTGACCAATCCCTTGCGCGACCGTTTCGGAATTGTCGCGCGGCTCGAGTTCTACAACACCGATGAACTGACGCGCATCGTCGAACGTTCGGCGCGGCTGCTCGAGGTGAGCGTCGATGCCGCAGGCGCGCGCGAAGTGGCGGCGCGCTCGCGCGGCACGCCGCGCATTTCCAACCGGCTGCTGCGCCGCGTACGCGATTTCGCCGAAGTGCGCGCCGACGGCAATGTGTCGAAAAGCGTCGCTGATGAAGCGCTGAAGATGCTCGATGTCGATCCGGTCGGATTCGACGTGATGGACCGCAAGCTGCTGCGGGCGGTGATCGACAAGTTCGGCGGCGGCCCGGTCGGCGTCGACAACCTGGCCGCGGCCATCGGCGAGGAGCGCGACACCATTGAAGACGTGCTCGAGCCCTATCTGATTCAGCAGGGTTATCTGCAGCGCACGCTGCGCGGACGTATCGCCACCGCACTGGCCTACCGGCATTTTGGTTTGCCGGAGCCGAAGGGCGAGGGGCCTCGCGACTTGTGGGATGGCGGCACGTCGCCGCAGTAAATATTATAAGTATTTGTTTTAATTGAATAATTCTGATAAAACGCCCCCGGCCAATACTGTCACCGCAAACGTGGCAGCCGCTGCGCAACCCTTTTCCTGGCCGGTGCGCGTTTATTACGAAGACACCGATGCCGGCGGCGTCGTCTACTACGCCAATTACCTGCGCTTCATGGAGCGCGCACGCACCGAGTGGCTGCGCTCGATGGGTTTTGAGCAACCGGTGATGGCGAAGGAGCACGGCGTGCTGTTCGTGGTGCGCGCGGTGAACATCGACTACCTCAAACCGTCGCGGTTTGACGACAGCTTGCAGGTCACGGTGGAAGTCGTTAACGTCGGCGGCAGCCGCATCCGGTTTTTGCAGCGCGTGCTGCGCGGGGACGAGGAGATCGTGCGGGCAGGGGTCGATGTCGTCTGCGTCAACGTCGATACGTTCAGGCCGGCGCGTGTGCCCCGGGAAATGCGCATAACAATAGGAATGGAAGAGTGAACGCAACGCTTACGCATGACATGTCGGTGCTCAGCCTGATCACCGGTGCGAGCATACCGGTACAGCTGGTGATGGCCCTGCTGCTGCTGGCATCAATGTTTTCCTGGTATTACATCTTCCTCAAGGTCTTCACGTTGCGCCGCGCCGCGCAGCAGACCGCGGAGTTCGAGCGCCAGTTCTGGAGCGGTGCCGATCTCAATGAGCTGTACCAGCGTGCGGTCAATGCCCGTGAATCAGCGGGGACCCTCGAGCGCATTTTTGAAGCGGGTTTCCGCGAATTCACCAAACACCGTCGCGAACCGGGCGCCGATGTCGGTGCGCTGATGGACAGCACCCGGCGTGCGATGCGCGCCACCTACCAGCGGGAAATGGACAAGCTGGAGTCGTCACTGTCTTTCCTCGCTTCTGTGGGTTCGGTCAGCCCCTATGTCGGCCTGCTCGGCACGGTGTGGGGCATCATGAATTCCTTCCGCGGCCTTGCCAACGTCGGACAGGCAACGCTGAGCCACGTCGCACCCGGCATCG
This sequence comes from Burkholderiales bacterium, assembly GCA_044346435.1. Lineage (GTDB taxonomy): Bacteria > Pseudomonadota > Gammaproteobacteria > Burkholderiales > SG8-41. The sequence goes on along the minus strand of JBIIZE010000388.1, from coordinate 511 downwards.
CAGAGGCGCTGATCGCCACCGCGATCGGCCTGTTCGCGGCGATCCCGGCCGTTGTGGCGTACAACCGTTTCGCCGGTGACGTCAACCAGCTGGCGATCCGCTTCGAGTCGTTCACGGAAGAATTCTCCAATATTCTGCAGCGCCAGCTGCACTGAACGCATGCTGATCGAAAAGCGCAGCGGCCGCCGCCTGATGAACCAGATCAACGTCGTGCCGTACATCGACGTGATGCTGGTGCTGCTGGTGATCTTCATGGTCACCGCGCCGATGATGAATCCGAGCAAGGTGGATCTGCCGTCGGTGGGAAAATCGACGGATATCAAGACCCCGCCATTGCAGATCATCGTCGACAAAAAAGGCGACATGACCTTTCGCGAACAGGACGGCAAAGCCGATCGCAAGGTGAAATGGGATGAAGTGATCGCCGTCATCAAGGAGCGCCAGTCGAAAAATCCGGATCAGGCCGTTGTGATCGCGGCGGACAAGGACGTGCTCTACGAAAAAGTCGTTG
>JBIIZE010000387.1:0-2827 GCA_044346435.1 Burkholderiales bacterium | reverse complement strand
AGCCCGGACACTGAGCGATGACTTCTCCCGCAGTTGTATTGCTCTCCGGCGGTCTGGATTCCGCCACCACGCTGGCGATGGCCCGCGCCGCCGGCCATGACTGTCATTGCCTGTCGATTGATTACGGCCAGCGTCATCGCTCCGAACTGGATGCGGCCGTACGGGTGGCGCAGTCGCTCGGCGCGAAGGCGCACAAGGTCGTACGCATCGACCTCGGCGCAGTCGGCGGTTCTGCCTTGACCGATCCGGCAATCGCAGTGCCGGTGGATGGCGTGCAGCCGGGCATACCGGTGACCTATGTGCCGGCGCGCAACACCATCATGCTGGCCCTGGCACTGGCTGAGGCAGAAGTCAGCGGTGCCGCCGATATCTGGTTCGGCGCCAACGCGGTTGATTATTCGGGTTATCCGGATTGCCGGCCCGAATACATGCGCGCATTCGAAACGCTGGCGAATCTGGCAACCAAGGCCGCGGTCGAGGGCCGGGGGCTGAATCTGCACACGCCGATCATCACATTGAGCAAAGCCGACATCATCCGGCGCGGCATCGCGCTCGGCGTGGATTACGCGCTGACCGTGTCTTGTTATCAGGCCGATGCGGCAGGGCGCGCCTGCGGCGTTTGCGATTCCTGCCGTCTGCGCCGCGCCGGTTTTGAAGGTGCGGGCGTTGCCGACCCCACGCGTTATAAATAAATTAATAAAAACAAATAGTTACATGATTTTCCCGGGCGCGCAGTAAACTCGCCGCTCGTCGTTAAGTGCGCGCAGCGTTGTCCTCCGGCAGCGGTGCGCATGGGGAGTCGCTGATGGAAATCAATGTGCATCATCAGGTGCTGGCCGCGGTGTTTGTGATTGCCGTCGTGTTTGGCGTCATCGTCAACAAGACCAACTTCTGCACCATGGGTGCGGTATCCGACTGGGTCAACATGGGCGACCATGGCCGCATGCGTGCGTGGCTGCTGGCGATGGCGGTGGCGATGGGCGGTGTTGCGGCGCTGGAGTCCGCAGGCATCATCAGCCTCGGCGCTGAAACGTTTCCGCCTTATCGCACGGCCAACTTCAGCTGGCTGCGTTATCTCGTCGGCGGCGCGCTGTTCGGCATCGGCATGACGCTGGCCAGCGGTTGCGGCAACAAGACGCTGGTGCGTGTCGGCACCGGCAATCTGAAATCGCTGGTGGTGCTGGCGATTGCCGCGGTGATGTCCTATCTGATGCTGTGGACGCCGTTCTACGAACAGCTGTTTCATCCCTGGGTATCGGCGACCACCATTGATCTCGCAAAACATGGCGTCAATTCGCAGGAACTCGGTGCGCTGATCGCCGGGCTGTCGGGGCTGCAGCCTTCGCGCGGTTTGAATGCAGCCGTCGGCGGGGTCATTGCCGTCGGCCTGCTCATCTTTGTGTTCCGTTCCGCCGAGTTTCGCGGCAGCTTTGACAACCTGCTTGGCGGCATTACGGTCGGCGTTGTGGTACTCGCCGGCTGGTACATTACCGGCGGCTCCTTCGGGCAGTCATGGAAGGAATACGCTGAATTCGCAACCGTGGTGCCCAGCCGCGTGCAGGTGCAGTCCTACACCTTCATCAGTCCGATGGGCGACGCCGTACGTTATCTGCTGAACCCGGGTGATTTTTCGCTGATCAATTTCGGCGTTGCTGCACTGGCCGGCGTGATTGCCGGTTCCTTTGTATATGCAATGGTGACACGAGGATTTCGTATCGAATGGTTTGTTTCGATGAAGGATTTTGCCAATCACGCGATCGGCGGCGTGTTGATGGGCGTGGGCGGTGTACTGGCGATGGGTTGCACCGTGGGGCAGGCCATTACCGGCATGTCAACCGTCGCACTGGGGGCTCTGCTGACCTTCCTGGCTATCGTTGCCGGTGCGGCAGCCACCATGAAATACCAGTATTGGCGGATGTTGCAGGAGGATTGAGCGTTTCCGGTGGTTTTCGGAGGTAAATGCGGGTTGACCCATAGGGTCTCGACGGTTAGAATTCCGCCTCTTTTTGGGAGGTTAGCTCAGCCGGTAGAGCAGCGGACTTTTAATCCGTTGGTCGCGAGTTCGAATCTCGCACCTCCTACCAGTGTTACCCGAAGGGCCGGCGCAAGCCGGCCCTTTGTTTTTTAGCTGCCGCGCCGTTGTTTGCGGTAAGTTTGCGAACTTCATCATCCGCAGGAGTTTTTGATCATGGCCCAGTTTGAACCTGTTGGCGTCGTACGCAGCGATCGAACCGAAATGTCTGCCGGACACTGGGCGAATGTCGAATCCCGCATTGAACTGGACCCGCTGTACGTCAAAGGCCTTGCCGGTCTCAGCGAGTTTTCGCATGTCGTGGTGATTTTCCATCTGCACAAAATCCCGCCGTTTGATCCGGCGAAGCAGATCGCACGCAATCCGCGCGGCATGGAAAACCTCGATCCGGTCGGCGTATTTGCCCAGCGCACCAAGTTCCGCCCGAATCCGATCGGCGTGACCGCGGTGGAACTGCTCGCGGTCGACGACAAAGGGGTCATCGTGCGCGGACTGGATGCCCTCGACGGCACCCCGGTGCTCGACATCAAGCCGTACATTCCCGCTTTTGAGCGCAAGGAAAACGTGCGTCTGCCGGCCTGGGTGGACAAGATGATGGACGGGTATTTCTGATACCAGCCGGTTCCCCGTAAGCCTGCAGCAAGGTGCAGTAAGGCTGCAGCAAGCCGCAAACTCCAGCATGAATGACGCGTTGTGCCGGCTCTACCCGGCGCCGGGCGCTTTGTTCACCACCGTAGAGCGGGAGTTTGAAATGAAGAAAAAACTGGCATCGGGAATCACGATGTTTCTGGCTGC
>JBIIZE010000385.1:0-2830 GCA_044346435.1 Burkholderiales bacterium | reverse complement strand
GTACTCGCGCCGGATCTGCCGGCCGTGGCTGAAACCCTGCCCGGTTTCCAGTTCGACAGCTGGTGGGGCCTGGTCGCACCGGCAAAAACACCCGTCGACATCATCAACAAACTGAACGGCCAGCTGCTGCAGATCACCAAACTACCTGACGTCAAACAGCGTTTCGCGGATCTTGGCCTTGAACCCGCGGGCAATTCGCCTCAGCAATACGCCGCCTTCATCAAGTCGGAAATCGACAAGGTTGCAAAAATTGCCAAGGCGATCGGACTGCAGCCGGAATAAGCCTCGGGGATGCCCATGAAAAAATTTTTCGCGGGCATTGTGCTGCTCGCCGCCTGCACGCAGACAGCAAGCGCAGCAACTTCATCCTATCCGGTGCGCCCGATCCGCATGCTCGCGCCGATTTCCGCGGGCGGCGGCGCTGATGTCGCGGCCCGGTTGCTGGCCAAGTCGCTGACCGACACGCTGCAGCAGCAAGTCATCATCGACAACCGTCCCGGCGGCGGCAGCATCATCGGCACCACGGCAGCCGCCGGTGCCACACCCGACGGTTACACCATCCTGTGGATCTCCGGCGCGCATGCCATCAATGCCGCTTTTGCACGAACCCTGCCTTACGATTCGGTCAAAAGCTTCGAGCCGGTCACGCTGTTCGCGAAAATGCCCTTCGTGCTGGTGATCCACCCCTCGCTGAACGCGAAGACCATGCCGGAGCTGCTGACGCTGCTGCGTGCACAGCCCGGCAAATTCAACTACGCCAGCAGCGGCATCGGCAGCGCCTCCCACCTCGGCCTGGAAATGCTCAAGCTCTACGCCAAAGTCGACATGGTGAATGTCAGCTACAAGGGTGCCGCACCGTCGATCGCCGGACTGCTCGGTGGTGAGGTGCAGATGGCATTGCTGGGACCACTGTCGGTCAAACCGCATCTCGCTTCGGGCAAATTGCGTGCGATGGCAGTCTCAACAGCCAAACGCTCGCCGGCTTTCCCCGGCTTGCCGACCATCGGCGAAAGCGTACCCCAATACGAAATGACCAGCTGGTATGGCATCCTCGCACCGCGAGGCACGCCGCGCGCAGCCATAGACCGGCTGAACGCTGCCGTTGCCACCGCACAAACCGACAAAACACTGGAAGACACGCTGGCACCGGAAGGCGCGGAATTGCCGCGCATGACGCCACAACAATTCGGCAAATACCTGGAAACGGAAATCGCCCGTTACGCCGTGTTGCGCAACAAGCTCGATCTTCGTCTCGAATAAAAACCACTGGAGGAGTGTTCATGAATCGCAAGTTACCGGCCGCTTGCGGCTTGTTGATGGCCGCCGCATTTTCCGGCCCTGTCGCCGCACAGAATTTTCCAGCCAAAGCGGTGAGCATGGTCATTCCGTTTCCCGCCGGCGGCGCCGTGGACATCGTCTGCCGCACGGTGGCGCAACGCATGGCTGAAATCTGGAAACAACCGGTCACCGCCCTCAACCGCCCCGGCGCCGGCGGCAATATCGGCGTCGAGTCGGTCGTGCGTTCACCCGCCGACGGTTACACCCTGCTCTGCGCATCGACCGCACTGTCGATCAATCCGGCACTCACACAAAAGCTGCCCTACGACGTGATGCGCGATCTGGTGCCGATCAGCCAGCTGGTGGTCACACCCAATGTGCTGGTCGTGCATCCGTCGGTTCCCGCGAAATCCGTGCGCGAACTCACGGCACTGGCCAAATCAAAACCCGATGGCCTGACCGGCGGCTCGGCAGGTTCCGGCACCTCGGCGCATCTGTCGCTGGAACTGTACAAAAGTCTGGCCAGCGTGAAGATTGTGCACGTCGCCTACAAAGGCTCTGCACCCTCGCTGATCGGCGTGGTCGGCGGCGAAACCGACATCGCCTTCCTGCCGACCAGCGTGGTCAATCCGCATGTCGCTGCGGGACGGTTACGTGCATTGGCCGTAACTACCGCAAAACGCTCGAAGACCCTGCCCGACGTACCGACCATGGACGAAGCCGGCACCAAAGGTTATGAAGCCGCGGCCTGGAGCGCAGTACTGGCTCCTGCCGGAACGCCACCCGCCGTCATCAACGCGATCTACGCCGGCATCACCGAAAGCTTCAAGTCGCCGGGCGTGCAATCGACCTTCGAAAAAATCGGTGGCGAACCGATTGCCAGCAGCCCCGCCGATTTTGCGCGTTACCTTGAGGCCGAGATCAGCAAATGGCGCAAGGTTGTTGCCGCTGCCGGCATCAAACCGGAGTAATCCATGCCGGTATCCACAATCAACGGTGTTGCCATCCAGTATGAGGTTCTCGGCGATCACGGTCCGTGGGTCGCGCTGACCCCCGGTGGGCGCCTGGGCAACGACGATATCCGTTCGCTGGCGGGTCGCGTCGCTGCGGGCGGTTACCGCGTGCTGATCCATGACCGGCGCAACTGCGGCGCTTCAGAAGTCTCTGTGGCCGGCAACGGTGCTGAACATGAAATCTGGGCTGCGGATCTTTACGCGTTACTGCAACAGCTCGACGCCCTGCCGGCCGTGATCGGCGGCGGCTCTTCAGGCTGCCGCATGTCGATCGAATTCGCGCTGCGTTATCCCGATGCGGTCAAAGGTCTTCTGCTGTGGCGCGTCACCGGCGGCCCTTTCGCCACGCAACGGTTGCGCGAAAAATATTATGGCGAATACATCCGCGCCGCCAATAAGGGCGGCATGGCGGCAGTATGCGAAACACCGCATTTCCGCGAGCGCATCGCAGCTCGCTCGGCGAACAAACCGGCATTGCTGAACATGGATGCCGCCCATTTCATCGCCGCGATGACGGCGTGGGACGAGCAGTTCAAGAC
>JBIIZE010000386.1:0-2830 GCA_044346435.1 Burkholderiales bacterium | reverse complement strand
GTCAGGCTGTTCGGCGGCGCGGCGGTCGACGTAATCGCGGATGGTGCGCATGACGATTCAGTGGCCTTGGTGAATCAGGCGCCGTATTTTTTGCGGTAAGCGCCGAAAATGTCGTCGACCGACGGTTCTCTCGGCGGGATGGTGCGGACGATGCGCGTCGTGTTCATGAAGTGCCGGTAATTCAGGTTTTCCGAAAAGCTGTTGCCGCCCCAGGTGCCGCAACCCATGGTCAGCGAGAACGGCAGGCCGTTGTCGAAGTTACCGCCGTTGGCGATGGCGTGGGCCTGGTTGACGATCACCCGGCACACCGTCATTTCCATTCCAAGTCTTTGAATATGTTCGTTATTTTTTGTGTGAATGCCGCAGGAGTGGCCGTCGCCCTGAAAATCGTAGATGGCGCGCAATGTGTTGAAGGCATGGTCGAAATCGCGCGCTTTGTAGAGCGTCATCACCGGTGACAGTTTTTCGCCGGAGAACGGCGCGGATTTGCCGGTGCCGGTTTCTTCGACCATCAGGCATTTGGCGTTGACGAGTTCGGCACGGCTGAGGCCGGCGATGCCGCAGATCTTGGCGACGCTTTGTGCGGTGACGGCGGAAGACAGTTTGCCGCCGGGGAACATGGTCTGTTGCAGCGTGGCTTTTTCATCGGCAGTGAGCAGTGCGCCACCGACTTTGGTCAGTGCAGCGATCATCCGGTCGTAAACGGCGGCGTGGATGATGACGCTGTTTTCGGATGAACAACTGGTGGCGTTGTCGAAAATCTTCGAGCGCATGATTTTCTGCGCGGCGTCATCCAGATCGGCGGAGTCATCGACGATCACCGCGACATTGCCCGCGCCTACGCCCAGCGCCGGTGTGCCGCTGGAGTAGCCTGCGCGCACATTGGCCTGCGAGCCGGTGATGACGACGAGGTCGCATTGTTTCATCAGTTCCTGGCTCAGTTCCTTGGTCACCGGATGCGGCAATGTTTGCACCAGATCCGCCGGTGCGCCGATGCGTGCGAATTCGGCATAGATGAATTCAATCAGTTTGGCCGACGTCGAATAACCCTTGGGTGAGGGCGACAGGATGACGGCGTTGCCGCATTTCAGCGCATTGATGATGTTGTTGGCGGGAGTGGCGCCGGGATTGGTCGAGGGCACGACGGCGGCTACGACGCCGACAGGGCGGGCGATTTCGGTGAGGCCGAGCTCCGGCAGTTCAGCGAGCACGCCGGTGGAGATCGCGCCCTTGAGGTCGCGCATCAGGCCCAGCGTCTTGCGGTGGTTTTTGTTGATCTTGTCGTCGACGGTGCCGAGCCCGGTGTCGCGCACGGCGATTTCGGCGAGCATGCGGTTGCGCGATGGCTCCATGATCGCCCAGCCGGCAGCGCTGACCAGATCATCAAGTTGTGCCTGCGAATATTTTGCAATCGAAGCCTGCGCCTTGCGCGCGCGCGCAACGAGTGCCGCGACGGCTTGGGCGGCGGGTGATTGCGCGGATTGCGGATTTATTTCAGCCATGCCTGCTCCCGGGGTTGCGCCGGTCTGCGCGGGTTTGCAGCCGTCGTCGTGTTGATTTGATGGACATTATAGCCATCGCCGGACCGGAGCCGGTTTTGCTGTGCCTGAGGGATAAAAATTGATAGACTCCGGCTTCCGAAAAACGACAACACCAGTTTATGAAATGGCCGATAAAAAGTATTTCAAATTCCAGGGGAAAATCGTTTTCGTCGGATTCGGTTCTGTCGCGCAGGGCGTATTGCCTCTCCTGCTGCGCCACATCGACATTCCGAAAGAACGCATTTCCATCATCACCGCGCATGAGCGCGGCCGCGCAGAAGCCGAAGCTTTCGGCATCCGCTACGAGATAAATCCGCTTACGCGCGAAAACCACCGCGCGATCCTTGATTCCAAGCTGAACAAGGGCGATTTACTGATCAATCTGTCAGTTGACGTGGCCAGTTCCGCGTTGATCGAGTATTGCTGCGAAAAAGGTGTGCTGTACACCGATTCGTGCATCGAACCGTGGGCAGGCGGTTATACCGATCCGAAAGTGTCGGCGTCGCGGCGTTCCAATTACGGGCAGCGCGAGGAAGTGCTCGAGTTGCGCAAGAAATTTCCTGACGGGCCGACGGTTATTCCGACGCATGGCGCCAATCCGGGGCTGATCACGCATTGGGTCAAGCAGGGTCTTGTGGATCTTGCACGCGACATTCTCGGTCGCACGGACATCCCGAAATCAAAAGCCGAGTGGGCGCAACTGGCGATGGAGCTCGGCGTGAAGTCGGTGCATTGTTCCGAGCGCGATACCCAGTACGCCTTGCCGCGCAAGAAGCCCGGCGAGTTCGTCAATACCTGGTCGGTGGACGGTTTTATCGGTGAAGGATCGCAGCCCTGTGAGCTGGGCTGGGGTTCGCATGAGAAGCATTTTCCGCCGGAAGGCCGTGAGCACGACTACGGCTGCAAGGCGGCGATTTACCTGAATCGTCCCGGCGCGTCGGTGAAGGTCCGCACCTGGACGCCGAACGCGGGCGCCTTCCACGGTTTTCTGATCACCCACGGCGAGGCGATTTCAATTTCGGATTACCTGACCGTCGAAAAGGGCGGGCAGGTGGTGTACCGGCCGACCTGCCATTACGCCTATCACCCTTGCGATGACACCGTGCTCTCGGTGCATGAACTCGCAGGACGCAATTGGGTGGGGCAGGACGAACGCCGGCTGGTCCGGGATGAAATCACCGAAGGTACTGATGAGCTGGGTGCGCTGCTGCTCGGGCACAAGAAGGGCGCCTACTGGTACGGCTCGCAGCTGTCGATTGAAGAAGCGCGCAAGCTGGCGCCTTACAACA
>JBIIZE010000035.1:0-10619 GCA_044346435.1 Burkholderiales bacterium | reverse complement strand
TGCCGCCGGGCACGAGCATTACCAATCCCGTGGATTGCCCTGTCGGTACGCTGCAGCAGGATGACGGCCGCGTTGCCGAAAAAATCCTCGACATCATCTACAGCCAGGGCAAACCGGAGGCGCTGGTGATGCACCTGAACCTGTCGGCTTTTGTCGGCCGTACCAAACCCGAAGTGCTCGACAACCTGGTGGCTGCGGCGATGCGCGTGCAGGAAAAATATCCGGGCCAGTCGCATTTCATCCTGGTGTTGCGTTCCGACGGCGAACCCGGACTGGAAGCGCGCAAACGCGAGTTTCGCGACAAGGCGGTGGCGCTGGGCGTGCCGGTTTATGACGAAATGGCCAATGCCGGCCATCCGCTGGCGGCGCTGGCCACTTTCGAACGTTTCAAAGCGGCGCGCGCCTGAGTCTTTACGCATGACTTACAAACATCAGTTCCGGGCCACCGCTTACCCACTGCGGCTGTACAGCGGCAAAGATGCATTGGAAAACCTGCCGGCGGAACTGAAGCGTTATAAAGCACAACGCGCGTTTGTTGTCTGCGGGCGCAGCGTGTCGCGAAAAACGGATCTGATTGATCGCATTGCAAGGATTCTCGGGCCGGCCTATGCAGGTCGTTACGACGAAATCGAAAAAGACACCACGCTGGTTTCGGTGCAGGCGGCAGCGGCCGCCGCAAGGGCGGTCAATGCGGATCTGCTGATCGCCGTTGGTTCCGGCAGTGTCATTCAGGGAACACGCGTGGTTGCCGTGCTGCTGGCGGAAAAAGCGCCGGTCGACCAGCTGATCACGCAGTATCCGGACAATGCCCCGGCGATCAGCCCGAAACTGCTCGCGCCGAAACTGCCGATCATCAATGTGCTGACAGCAGCGACGACCGCGCAGAACCGCGCCGGTTCTGCAGTCAAGGATCCGGCGCGACCCAATCGCATGGAATTTTTTGATCCGAAGACGCGACCGGCCGCGGTGTTCTGGGATGAAGACGCACTGCTGACGGCGCCGGTGTCGCTCGCACGCACCACCGGGACTTCGGTGTTCTGGCGTTCGCTGATGAATCTCGGTGCGCCGCGCATGGCGCCGCTGTCCGAAGGCGACCGGCTGCAGGCCTTCCGGCTGGCGCGCGGCGCCTTCTCCCGCATGAGTGATCCGCTGGATGCGGGCGCCCGTATTGAAATGTGCGCGGCTGCTTTCCTGCAGAACCGGGATGCGGATGATGGCGGCGCGCTGACGGAAAAACACTGGCCGGCCCGCGTGGTGTACGCGCTGGCCACCGCGCTGTTCAATCTGCACGGCCATGTCGGGCAGGGCGAGGCGAACTCCGCTTTGACGGCAACGGTGATCCGCCACTTCGGCGCGCGTGATCCGGAAGCGATGGCCTTGATCGCCGGGGCCTTCGAGATGACCGATGAAAGGCCCGCGCATGAACGCGCCGCCGATGCCGTCGAGCAGGCTTTTGCCAGGGCCGGCATGCCGACTCGTTTGCGGGAGCTCGATATTCCGCGCGACAGTCTGGCCACGGTGCTTGAAAATTCACTGAAAAATTTCAATGCTGATCCGCAACGCGAATTTTTGCGCGAGCGAGAAACGCTGATGGCGGCGTTGCAGGCGGCTTGGTAATAATCAATAAATTATTGATTATTAACAAATTTTTATGCGAGTTGTAACCTCGAGCGTATTTCGCCGCGCTTGTTTCCCCCTTTAACCTCCAGGAATTCATGACCACGCTGCCGCCCTGTCCGCAATGCCAATCCGAACTGACTTACGAGGACGGCGCTTTGTATATCTGTCCCGAATGCGCGCATGAGTGGGCCAAAGACGCCGCGGTTGAAACAGGCGATGGCGAAAAAGTGGTTCGCGATGCCGTGGGCAATGTGCTGAGCGACGGCGACACCGTGACCGTGATCAAGGATCTCAAGGTCAAGGGTTCGTCGAGCGTGGTCAAGGTCGGTACCAAGGTCAAAGGCATCCGGTTGGTCGAGGGTGATCATGACATCGATTGCAAAATTGACGGGATCGGAGCGATGAAATTGAAATCCATATTCGTGAAAAAAGTGTAGACGCTGAACATGAAGATTTTACTGATGCGCATCGTTGTTCTGTTTTTCGTACTGTGCGGTGGACACGCTCTAGCCAATCCAACCGTTTCGGAATCCGTATTGCTGGCACAGGCGGCTCCGTCAAAACAGGTGGTGATGTATGCGACCAGCTGGTGTCCGTACTGTCAGCAGGCACGTAATTATTTCCGCGAGCAGGGCATCCCTTACGTCGAGCATGACATCGAAAAAGACGCAGAAGCCAAGCGGGCCTACCAGGCCTTTGGCGGCAAGGGCATTCCGGTCATATTCGTCGGCCAGCAGCGAATGAACGGCTTCAGTGTCGCCAGCTTCAACAAGATTTATCGCTGAATTGCAGCGAAAGCCCCGACGGCCTTTCATAGTGCGGTCCATGACTTGACGCTCCGGCCGGCACTCCCAAGAATCAGACAAACAATAAAAAGCTTTTCCAAAGCATCGTATTCCGCGACCCGCAGTTAACCCGTTCTGTGGAGGAGGTTTGCATGAATGCACCGCTAGCCGTCGCAAATGGCCGTCCTGTTTCATGGCGGCGTGGATTTTCCGTCACCGTTTTGCTGGCGGTGTTGCTGGTGCCCGCCGGCAATGCGCAGGAATTTCCTTCACGCCCGGTTCGTTTCATGATTCCGCTCGCGGCGGGTGGTGGCGGTGACATCACCGTGCGCGCGGTGTCGCAGAAACTCAACGCGGCTTGGGGGCAGTCGGTGGTGGTTGATAACCGTCCCGGCGGTACCGGCGCCATCGCGCTGGAAACCGTGGCGCGTGCGCAACCGGATGGTTACACCATCGTGATGATCAGCGGAACGCATACCGCGCGCCGGGCAACCCATCACGGTCGCCTGCCTTACGACCTGATCAAGGATTTCGCACCGGTGACACAGATGACGCAGCAGTCGTATGTGCTGGTGCTGCATCCCTCAGTGGCGGCGAAATCCATTCCGGAACTGATTGCGCTGGCCAAAACCAGACCGGGCGGCCTGACTTACGGCTCGGCCGGACAGGGCAGCCTGCAGCACCTGTCGGGCGCCTTGCTCGCTACGCTGACGGGAACCAATATGCTGCACGTTGCCTACAAAGGCGGGGGGCCGGCACTGGCCGACGTGTTGGGCGGTCAGATCAGCATGGTCTTTGCGACGCCGCTGGAATCGGTGCCGCATATCAAGCCGGGTCGTCTGCGTGCGCTGGCCGTGACCAGTCCCCAGCGTTCGCCGGCGATGCCCGATCTGCCGTCGATTGCCGAAACGGGCGTTGCCGGATACGAGGTAACCAACTGGTATGGCGTGCTGGCGCCGGTTGCGATCCGCAAGCCGGTTCTGGAAAAACTCAACCGCAGCATTGTTGACGCGCTGCGCACGCCTGAACTGACTGAACGCTTCCAGAAAGACGGTGTCGAGCCGATTGCCTCGACGCCGCTCGAATTCCAGAAACACATTCACGCCGAAATCGCCAAGTGGGAGCGTGTGGTGGCTGCGGCCGGCATCAAGGCGGATTGACAGATTTTTATTGCATTTCAATTTGAGTAACGGAAGAAGAAAGGGCAGAACATGCGCGTGGGATTCATAGGGCTGGGTACGATGGGCGCTTCGATCGCATTGAATGCGATGAAGGGCGGTTTTGCACTGACGGTACATGACATGCGCAAGGAAGCGGGCGCGCCGCATATCAAGGCCGGGGCGCGATTGGCGGACAGCGTCGAGGATGTCGGCCGCGATGCCGATGTCGTACTGACCTCGCTGCCGGGGCCGAAGGAAGTGAAGGCTGTCGCCGAAGGCCTGATCAAGACCATGCGTCCGGGCACGGTGTGGTTTGATCTGTCGACCAACTCGCCGACGGTGGTGCGCGAGCTGCATGCACGCTTTGCGGAGAAAAAAATATCGGTGCTGGATGCCCCGGTCAGCGGCGGACCCAGCGGTGCCAAATCCGGCAAGATGGCCCTGTGGGTCGGCGGCGACCAGAAGGAATTCGATCGCTGCCGCAAGGTGCTGGATGCCGTCGGTGATCAGGTCATCTACATCGGCGCGATCGGCGCCGGTTCCGTGGCCAAGCTGGTACACAACTGCGCCGGTTATGCGATGCAACTGGCGCTGGCCGAACTGTTTACGATGGGCGTAAAGGCCGGCGTCGAGCCGCTGCCGCTGTGGGCGGCGATCCGTCAGGGGGCACTGGGCCGCAAGCGCTCCTTTGATCGCATGGGCGACCAGTTTCTGCAGGGTAAATTCGATCCGCCGGCATTTGCCCTCGCCCTGGCGCACAAGGACGTCACGCTGGCGACGGAACTCGCACGCGAGATCGGCGTGCCGATGCGACTCGCCAACCTGACCTATGCCGAAATGACTGACGCGCTGAACCGCGGCTGGGACAAGCGCGACTCGCGTTCTTTCCTGATCCTGCAGCAGGAACGTGCCGGTCTGGACATCAAAGTACCGGTCGAAGCGATCGAAGCGGTGCTCAAGCGCGACGGCTGAAGCGGGATCGCCCGGGGTGTCGCACAGTAGGCGTGCGACCCCTGATCGCCTATACTTCGCGGAACAAACCCTGCTCCCCGCAGGCCGCGGGGCGGAGGCCTTTTTGACAAACGGAAAATCCCAATGATCATGAAGCTTCGATATATCCCGATCGTTATTGCAGTGCTGGCCGCGCCGGCTTTTGCAATGAACATGAGTGTTTTCAAGGACGCGCCGGTGACCCGGCTGTCCGCCGAAGAACTGAAGACCTTCAGCAGCACCATTCAGAAAACGCTGGAAACCGGCGCCGATGGCGTTACGGTGGAATGGAAGGCCCCGAAAACGCCGTTCACCAGCAAGATCACCCCGGTGAGCACGGTGACCGAAGGCAAACGCAAATGCCGTGATGCCACGATCGAATCCGAAGCCAAAGATCGTTTTCAGCGCGGTACCTACTCGTTCTGCAAAGCGGATACCGGCCCGTGGCAACTGCGGTCGCCGTCCTCGAAGACCGCTAAAAAATGAAGGCTGACCGGTGCTGCACCGGGACCGCAAACCAGATCATGAAAGGCTGCACATGCCGTTAAGAGCGCTGTTGTGCCTGGCACTAGCCGGGTTTTTTGCCACATCCGCCTGGGCTCAATCCGCCACGCTGGACAAGATCCGCAAGAGCGGCGTCATTACCATGGGTTATGTCGAGGGCAGCATCCCGTTTTCGTTCAAGGACGCCAGCGGACAGCCGCAGGGTTACTCGATCGCGCTGTGCAATGAAATTGCCGCCGGCATCCGTAGCCAGCTGAAACTCGCCCAGCTCGAAACCCGCTGGGTGCCGCTGACGATTCAGGACCGGTTGAATGCCGTTCGCAGCGGCCGCGTCGACATTGAGTGCAGCACGACGACCTGGACGCTGTCGCGCCAGGCCGAGGTCGATTTCAGTCTGATCACCTTCGTCGATGGCGGCAGCATACTCACGCATGGCGACTCCGAACTGCGGCGGCTGGCCGATTTTGACGGCAAGCGCATTGCGGTGATTGCCGATACCACGACGGAAAAGGTGCTGCGCGAGGCAGTGAAACAGCGTGCGATCAAGGTTGGCATCGAATCCGTCAAAAATCGCGAGGCCGGATTGCAGTTGATGGAGCAGCGCAAGATCGACGGCTTTGCCTCGGACCGCATTGTGCTGATCGGCATGGTGCTGGGCAGCAACGCGAAGGGCGTCTACAAGCTGGTGGATGAAGATTTTTCGGTGGAGCCCTATGCGTTTGCGCTGCCGCGCGGCGATGCGGATTTCCGTCTTGCGGTGAACCGGGTGCTGGCCGGCCTGTACCGCAACGGGGGTATCGACAGGATTTACGCGCAATGGCTGGGCAAACTCGGTCCGCCCAGCCTGCTGCTGTCGGCGGCGTATTTTGTTCAGGCGCTCTCGGAATAACATGACGATGGCGACAAACCCGCAGGGAAAGCGGCGGGCACGCCGTTTTGTTGCGCTGCTGCTGGCTTTTGTGCTGGCACCGGCTGGTGCCCAGTACATCAAGATTCCGGATTTCCGCAATTCGCCCCCCGCAGCAGCATCCCGACCGGATGAGCCCTGCAACAACTGCGGCGTTATCCGCGCGATTCGTGAAACACAAAACCAGCGGGCCATGACCGTACCGCAGGGCGTACAGAATCCGCAGATGACCGGCGGACCCGAATCGCCGGTGCGAATCGGTGCGGTGATGGCCTTGCCCATGGGTGAGGGCAACAGCGAACAATCCTATGTCGGCGGCGTCGGCACTCCCGAAATGCGCGCTCGGTTTTCCGAATCCAATTACGAAATCACGGTCCTTCTCGACAGCGGAGCCTATGCTGTTGCCCAGCGCCGGGATGGTGCGCGTTTCAGGGTTGGTGACCGGGTGCGGATGCGGGGCATCGAACTCGAACTGCTCAATCCCTGATTGAGCGGTTCCTTGATCAGCCGGCTTGCGACGTTAAACCGCCGCCGCTAAGATGCCGTCACCGCTGTCTCTTGCAGCGGAGTTTCCCTGTTCCGGGACACTTGCTGGAGAGGAGTCTGATCATGTTTGCAATCGTCAGCAAATCCGATGGTTTTCCAGTCAGTCGCAGCGTCGGCGACGACAAACCCGCATTGGTAGTGACCTGGACTTCCGATGCCAAGGCAAAAGCATTTATTGCCGCCAAAGGTATCGATGCCGACTACAAGGTGGTCGCATTGACGGAAGATACGCTCAACGGCATGGCGCAGGCGTTGGGTTGCGTCGCAGACGCGATCGATTTTGATTCCTATCCCGAACAGTAGATCACTGTTGCGGCTGCTCGTAGCCGCATGATCTTTGTTGTGACAGGCTGTTCCCCGGCCGCTTACAAACCCTTACACATAGTTACCGCAAAGCGGTCGATTTACGCCGGTCTGCAGCGTTATGGTTGTTACGGGAATCAACCCGCCAATCATTCAAGGAGTATCGAGCATGCAGATCAAGACCATCATGATTGCCGCCGCGCTGGCTGCAGCCTCCACCACCCATGCGCAGACGCAGGATCCGGCGACAACCCCCGGCGTCGACAAGCGTCAGGAAATGCAGCAAAAGCGCATCGATAAAGGTGTCCAGTCCGGTCAGCTTAACGCCAAGGAAGCGGGACGTCTTGAACGCCATCAGACGCACATCGCGAACATGGAGGGCAAGGCCAAGGCCGACGGAACCGTGACCAAGAACGAGCGTGCCCGTCTGCACCATGCGCAGGATCAGGAAAGCCAGCGCATCCATCACCAGAAACACGACCGGCAAAAAGCCAAATAATCAGCGAGTGTGATCAACCGCAGCCGCCGCGTTTTGGGGCGGCTTTTTTTATGGGCGCAGTGGCCGGCCTCGGCTAGAATCAACGCCATGTACTGAACGGCGGAGACAGTTGCATGGATGCATTGAAAGTTGGCTTGAAACACGTGGTCGAGCGTGAAGTCACCGAAGCGATGACTACTCAGCGCGGTGAATATCGGGTGTTTTCGACCCCGTCCATGGTGCAGTTCTGCGAAGCTTCTGCCGGCGAAGTGATTGCGCCGCATCTGCAGCCAGGACAGGGCCAGGTTGGTGTTGTGGTGACGATACGGCACATGGGTGCGACGCCGATGGGAAAACGCGTGCGTGCCGAGGTGGAGCTGACCGGCATCGACCGCCGGATGCTGAGTTTCAAGATCAGGGTATTCGACGACGTGGAGCAGGTCGGCGAAGCAGAGCACGACCGGTTTATCGTCGATCTCGACAAGTATCAAGCGAAGCTGAAAAAGAAAATTGAAGGTTGATGGCGCGCTGCCGTCAGCACGTGGAGGAGGCACCATGACCTGGGTCGTCACCAAGTATTTCCTCACGGCTGCAGTCGTCGTGCTGGTCTCCGAACTCGCCAAGCGCAGCGATAAACTCGGCGGACTGATCGCCGCACTGCCTCTGGTAACAGTGTTGACTTTGATCTGGCCGCATCTCGAAAACCAGCCCGTGGAAAAAATTGCCAACCATGCCTGGTATACGTTTTGGTACGTGATTCCGACGCTGCCGATGTTTCTCGCGTTTCCGCTATTGTTGCCGCGCTTCGGTTTCTGGCCGGCGCTGCTGGCTTGCCTGGTGATCACCGCAGTCTGCTTTGCAGTATTTGCGCTGGGGTTGCGGCGCTTCGGTATTGAGCTGTTGTGAGGGAGAGCCGGTCTTGAATCAAAAAATTGAACTGGTGGTCTGCGATATGGCCGGCACGACGGTGCGCGATGCCGGCCAGGTGCCCCAGGCCTTCACATCAGCACTGGCGGCACACGGCTTTGAAGTTACCCCGCAGGCCATCAACAGCCTTCGCGGCGCTTCCAAAAGGCTGGCGATTCTCAATCTGATCCCGCAGGCACCCGATCGCGAAAGTATCGCCGAGCGTGTTTATTCCACCTTCGTCCTGCATCTGGCGCAGGTGTTCAATGGCACCGTGGAACCGGTGCCGGGCGCACGGGAAATGATTGATGCGCTGCGCACCCGCGGCGTGCGCGTGGCATTGAACACCGGGTTTGACCGTGAGACGACGGATCTGCTGCTGGATGCGCTGCGCTGGCGTGATGGCGTTGTGGATGCCGTGGTCTGCGGTGACGAAGTCAAACTGGGCCGTCCGGCGCCCTACATGATTTTTCATTGCATGGAAGCGACGGGCGTCAGTAACGTACGCCATGTCGCCAATGTCGGGGATACCGTGCTGGATCTTCAGGCAGGCCACAACGCAGGGGTTGCATGGAATATCGGCGTGTTATCCGGTGCGCATGGTCGTGATCAGATGCAGGAGTTGCCGCATACGCATCTGCTCGGCAGTGTGGCAGAGCTTCCGGAATTGCTTTTTAGTCGCACATAAAAGACGTTCTGCAATTAAGTCATTTTTGTTTCTAAGCCAGTAAGCAATAAACAAGGCACGGGCGTTAGAGTCCGTGCATGCCAATCGCTTTACCTACATTTTCTATTCCTGCGCCAAGGTTTGTTTTCTGGTTGATCAGCTTGGCTGCTGCAACCGGGACGGCCATCCCAGCGCACGCCTCGTCCCGTCTCAATGTGGCGATTCTGTCTCCCGCAGCATTGACCATGAATGTCAGCACGCCGACGCGGGCCAAACCACGGACAGAGGCTGCGCGGCCGCCCCAGGAGCCCTTGCGTGCACTGCATGTGGTGACCGCCCCCGGCGCGGGTCAGGACGGTTATATCCATTACTGGGTGATCACGGCGCCCGACGGCGAGCAAGAAATCCAGGTGGGTATTGAATTACCGGACCGGCGCATCGCCTGGTCGTTTCCGGAACTGGGCGTACAAGTCAGACCATTTATTGCCCAAGGCGATATCCATGCCAGCGGCAAAGTATTCCGCATCCAGCACCATTACGGTCTGCGCCCGTTTGCCAACGACACGGTGATGCGCAATCTGCGCAGCGCGCTGGAATTTCGTGTCGCTTACTGGGTGGACAACAACACGCCTTATTGCCTGCTGAACGGATTGACGCGGGAAATTTGCATGAGCTGCATGGGTTTTGCAATGCAGGTGCTGTTTCCGGGCAAGACCCCGGCATACCCTGAAGTGCCGCGGGATTTTCCGAGAATCGGCAGCGACGGGTATTACACGACCGAAGACCTGCTTCTGTATCTGGCCGGGTTACACAAACTGCCGACCGATGCGGCGCGCCGGCAGCAGATCAGCACCATCAGCGGACCGCAGTCCCTTCAGGAAGAATTAATCCGCTTGTCGGCGCTGGCGGCCGATGAGCCCACTGTCGCGGAAGTTGGCAAACCGCCGGCCAAACGCCGGGTCAGCGCACGGACGCCGGCACCCAAGCCCGCAGCAAAACGGCCGACACCATCAAGCTAAGGCTTCAGAACTGTTCGTCATCCCGCAGGTATCGCCATTGCCCGACAGGCAGGTCGCCCAGCATGACTTTGCCAATGCGCACCCGTTTCAGGCCGGTGACTGCGAGTCCGACCAGTTCGCACATGCGGCGGATCTGCCGTTTTTTGCCCTGACGCAGGACAAAACGCAGCTGATCCTGGTTTTGCCATGTCACCTGAGCGGGTCGCAGTGCTTCGCCGTCCAGCGAGAGGCCATGCTGCAGCAGGGCCAGCCCGTCTTTGGCAAGTTTGCCGGTAACCCGCACCAGATATTCTTTTTCGATGCGCGAGTTTTCGCCGATCAGTTGTTTGGCGATGCGGCCGTCCTGGGTCAGGATGAGCAGGCCGGTGGAGTCGATGTCGAGCCGGCCGGCCGGAGCGAGCCCGCGCAAATGCTGCGGGCCAAAACGTAATTTGCTGCGGTCGCCGCTGTAGTGGTTTTCTGCGGTGACCAAGGTGCTCGCCGGCTTGTAGTTGTTTTCGGCCTGGCCGGAAACATAACCGATGGGTTTGTGCAGCAGCAACGTGACCCGTGCCTGCTGTTTTTCGCGGGCGGCTGCGGTCAGCGTGATGGTCTGGGTTGGGAGAATGCGCGTTCCCAGTTCGGTAATGGGCTCGCCATCCACCAACACCCAGCCACGCTCAATATAGCTGTCTGCTTCACGCCTGGAACACAGGCCTTGTTCCGACATCAGCTTGGACAGACGAATTTTTTCC
>JBIIZE010000383.1:0-2869 GCA_044346435.1 Burkholderiales bacterium | reverse complement strand
CAAATATTGAGTCCCCATGGATTGCCTCCCTCCTTCTCTTCGCAATACTCGCGTTGGTATTGCTTTTGTCTGCAAAGGGCGTCGTATTTGCGCACACAATTCGGCCTAATAGATCTGTATTAAGCAGGATTTTCGGATTAGGCAGTTTCGCCATTGCCGCTGGATTTACGATAGTAGCCGCTGGAGTCGGAACATTTATTCAGGCTGATCGAGGGGTAAAAAACAGTGATGAATTTACCGTCTACTACATAGCCCTAATCCTAATTGCAAATGTCCCTTTTTTCCTCACATTGTGGCGAGCCGGTCTACTTAAGAATCAACAAACATAACCACGCGTTCAAAAGCAAACGCGCCAAAAGCAGCGTGCCCGCTTAACACGAATGCTAGCACCCCTTCCGAGCCGCCGAGTAGCACAGCGCGGCCGGGGGGGGGGTAGTCGGCGAGCACTGTCTGAGCCCTCGCGCATTCTGCGAGGGCGAGTTGCGCGCCCCGAAGGAAGTCACCTTGGGTGGCAGCCGCCCAGCCGTGCGAGCAACGCAGGGAAGTCCGAAGGACCGGTTCGGCGGGGTCGCCTTCTTTTGGTTACTTTTCTTGGCGAGACAAGAAAAGTAACTGGCCGCCGGGCCACCCCCGGCGAATTTGACTTTGTTCCTAATCTCCACCCATCCCCCTGCTATACAATCCCCCCATCCCACCAAGGGATTTCAGGGAGAACAACAATGGGTCTAGGCACCATCATCACCCTCGGCGTACTGGCCGTCATCGTCGTTTACGCGATTACGATCTACAACGCGCTGGTACAGATCAAACACAACGTCTCGAAGGCCTGGGCCAATATCGACGTGCTGCTCAAACAGCGCCACGACGAACTGCCCAAGCTGGTCGAAACCTGCAAGCAGTACATGAAGTTCGAGCAGGACACGCTGACCCGCGTGATCGAAGCGCGCTCCAAGGTGTTCACCGCGCGTGAAGCGCAGAACGTGCCTGCGCTCGGCCAGGCCGAAACCGGCATGCGCGCGGCGCTGGGCAGCCTGTTCGCGCTGGCCGAGTCCTATCCCGACCTCAAGGCCAACCAGACCTTCCAGCAATTGCAGACGCGCATCAGCGCGCTGGAAAACGCCATCGCCGACCGCCGCGAGTTCTATAACGAGTCGGTCAATATCAACAATGTGCGCATCGAGCAGTTCCCGGACGTGATCATCGCCCGCCTGCTCGCTTTCAAGGAGGCCCAGTTGCTGGAGTTCTCCGAGGAAGAAAAGAAGGACGTCGACGTCAAGCAGCTGTTCGGCAGTTGAACCGCCGGCAGCGCTGAATGGCGTTTTCGTTCAACGTCTCCAGCAGCAGGGGCCGCGCCCCGCTGCTGCTGACCGGCGGCCTGCATTTCATCATCCTGGCCATCGCCGGCCAGGCCGATACGCCGGAAGCCTGGCCGTGGGCGCTGCTGGCGATGTCCGTGGTCAGCTTTTTCGCCTGGCTCGGCAATCACCGGCGTTACCGTCAGATCCATGACCTGCCGACCTCCAAAGTGGCATCCGCCGCCCAGGGTTATGTCGAGCTGCTCGGCATCGGCCGCCTGATCGACGACTCGGCCGTGCATTGTCCGGCGAGCCTGAGCCCCTGCTGCTGGTACCGGTACACCATCGAAGAAGAACAGAGCGACGACAAATGGAAGACCGTCGATGAAGGCAGCAGCGTTGCCCATTTCTTCCTGACCGATGACAGCGGGTCTTGCGTGATTTCGCCGGACGGCGCTGAGGTAATCACCAGCGAACACAAGACCTGGCGACAAGGCAATATGCGCTATACCGAATGGCTGCTGCTGCCCGGCGACAGGCTTTACGCCATCGGTGAATTTGTCACCCACACCGCAAACGCACCGTCAGTCGCCGAAGAACGCGAGGACATCAGCGCCCTGCTCGGCGAATGGAAAAACGACCGGCAGAACCTGCTTGAACGTTTTGACCTCGATCAGGACGGCACGATCAGCCTGAAGGAATGGGAACTCGCGCGCATGCAGGCCATCCGCGAAGTACGCAAACGGCAACTGGAACAAACCGGTCGCCAGACTGAAGGCGTACATCTTTTGCGCAAACCGCGCGACAAGCGGCTGTTCCTGCTGTCCAATGAAATGCCCGACAAGCTGGGACGACGATACCTCTGGTGGAGTTGGGCACACCTTGGCGGCTTCATCGGACTCGGCGCCTGGGGTCTGGTATTACTCGGAATAAAATAGCAATAAAAACAAAGGGTTGCATATGCGTGAAGGACAGTTACCGTGCCTCAACAGTTCGGGCTTTCACCAACTGCACTACACCGACTGGGGCGATCCCGCGAACCCACGCGTGGTGATCTGCGTGCACGGGCTGACGCGCAACTGCCGTGATTTCGATGCCCTGGCCGGCGCGCTGCAGAACGACATGCGCGTGATCAGCGTCAGCATCGCCGGCCGCGGCAAAAGCGACTGGCTGCCGAACAAGGACGATTACGGCTACCCGCAGTACATGAATGACATGACGACGCTGATGGCACGCGTCACTGCAACCGGCGCAACCGAAATCAACTGGGTCGGCACCTCGATGGGCGGAATGCTCGGCATGCTGCTGGCCTCGCGGCCGAACAGCCCCTTGCAGCGCCTCGTGCTCAATGATGTCGGCACGCTGATCCCCAAGGCGTCGATGGAACGCATCGGCGCCTATGTGGGATTGAACCCGCTGTTCAACAGTTTTGACGAATTCGTACGGTATCTGCGTACCGTCGCGGCGCCCTTCGGGCCGCTGACCGATGCGCAGTGGCGTCATCTCGCCGAGCACAATGCCCAATGCCACGCCGATGGCCGCTGGGGCATGAATTACGACCCCGACATCGCCCA
>JBIIZE010000034.1:0-10767 GCA_044346435.1 Burkholderiales bacterium | reverse complement strand
ACTTGGGGGAAACCAAACAAAAAAGGCTCCCCGGCTCACTAACCACAACATGTAGTGGTCAACACGCTAATTTCGACGAATTCTAGTGGCCGGATTTTGAATCCGCAATAGGTTTTGACGCTTTTTTTAAAAGTTCTTGAGAAACAGCAGGAAGCGCCGTTAAGCACCGGATTTGGTGCACAAAAATTGGGCAGCCGAAATGCGGCTCCCGGCGAACCCGGCGGTACGGGCTCGGCGGGGACAGGCGTGTGCCGGGCTGCGGCCGAAGCTGGGGAGCTTCAGCAAGCGCCTGATGACAACCCTATGTTTTTACGCGGATTTTATTTTTCCAGGGCGCTGAAATAACGCGTCCAGGAAAAATGGGGGCCGGGATCGGTCTTGCGGCCGGGCGCAATATCGGAATGGCCGACGCTGGCCTGGATGGGATATCGGGCATACAAAGTGCGCGCCAGCACGAACAGGCACTCATACTGTGCATCGCTGAAAGGGAGGTCGTCGGCCCCTTCCAGTTCGATGCCAATCGAAAAATCGTTGCATCTCTCGCGCCCGCACCATTGCGACAGGCCGGCATGCCAGGCGCGTTTCGCGCAAGGCACAAACTGCAGCAGCGCACCGTCACGGCGAATCAGGAAGTGCGAGGAAACACGGAGATTCGCAATCCCTTCGTAATAAGGATGCGCCTGCGGATCAAGACGGTTGAGGAACAGGTCCGCAATGGCGTCGCCACCGAACTCGCCCGGCGGCAGACTGATGTTGTGGATGACCAGCAGATCAATCCCGGCATCAACGGGACGGTCATCACAATTGGGGGAAGGCAGATAACGCGCCTCCGCAACAAGCCCGGCGTCATCCAGCTTCATGCTCGTTGCAGCGCCTTACGGTTTTGCATCCAGTTCCTGCTTGATGCCGAGCCGCTGGATCCGGTAACGCAGTGCGCGAAAGGAAATGCCCAGCACCTTCGCTGCGGCCGTCTGGTTGTAACGCGTGCGCTCCAGTGCATCGAGAATCGCCTTGCGCTCGATCGCCTCAAGACGCTCGGGCAACGGAAGCCCTTCGACATCTGCATCAAGTTCCGGCGCGCGCTCATCCGCCAGTTGCAGGTCATCCACGGAAATTTCGTTGCCGCTGACAAGAGCCACGGCGCGCTCCAGGATGTTCTCCAGTTCGCGGACATTGCCGGGAAAATGGTAGGCCTGCAGCACCTCTTCAGCCTGGGCCGAAAGACGCAGCGAACGGCCATCCGCCGCATGACGCACGAGTATCGATTCTGCCAGACGCGGAATGTCATCCCGGAGCTCACGCAATGACGGCATGCGCAGCTCGATCACGTTGAGCCGGTAATAGAGATCCTGACGGAAGGCGCCGCTCTTGACCTCATCGGCCAGATGCCGGTGTGTCGCGCTGATGATGCGCACATCGACCGGCTCTTCGCTGGTCGACCCCACCTTGCGCACGCGTTTTTCCTGGATCGCGCGCAACAGCTTGACCTGCATCGACAGCGGCAGATCACCGACTTCGTCGAGAAACAGCGTGCCGCCATTCGCTGCCTGGAAAAAACCGTCGTGATCGGCGACAGCGCCGGTGAACGCGCCCTTGCGGTGGCCGAAGAATTCCGACTCCATCAGGTTTTCCGGAATCGCGCCGCAGTTCACTGCGACAAAGGGGCCGTCACGCCGCGAACCGTTGATGTGGATCAGCCGTGCCGCCAGCTCCTTGCCGCAGCCGGATTCACCGCGGATCTGTACCGGCGCCTGGCTGCGCGCCAGCTTGTTGATCATCTGCCGTGCCTGCTCCAGCGGTGGCGCACTGCCAATCAGGCGCGGATCGTTCGGTGAACGCACGGCATCCGACTCGGCGTTTCGCCGGTCACCTGCCGGCTGCGGCAATTTGAGCGCCGAACGCACCAACGCGCGCAACTGATCCAGCGAAACAGGCTTGCCGAGATAATCAAATGCGCCGGCCTTGAGCGCCGCGACGGCGTTCTCGGCGCTGCCGTGCGCGGTAATGACTGCAACAGGCAGACTGGGATGGCTTTTGGTGATGTGCTCGACAATGGACAGACCGTCGCCGTCACCGAGACGCATGTCGGTCAGACAGAGCTCGAAGGTTTTGTGGCCGAGAAGTTCCATGGCTTCCGCAACACTGCCTGCGCAATGCGGCTCCAGCCCCATCCGGATCAGCGTGATGCCGAGCAGTTCCCGGATATCAGCCTCGTCATCCACCACCAGTACCTGACCGGTTGCCAACGCTATACCCCTCCTTCAACCTGCCGCGCAGGTCACTGCAAACCGCGCCCCGCCGGCAGCCTCGATATATTCCAGCATCGCGCCATTTGCTTCGCAGATTTCGCGGGCCAGATGCAGACCCAATCCGGTACCGCCGGGGTCGGTTGTGAAAAACGGCTCAAACAGCTTGGAACGGGATTCGGGCGACACCCCGGGGCCATCGTCGACCACATCCAATCTTACCGCATTGCTACGCGCGGCACGGGCCACTTGCAGGCGTATGCAACCAGGCCGGCGCGTCGAATGCCGCAAGGCATTACGGCACAGATTCCACAGCACCTGATTGAGGTGATCCCGGTCAAACATGACGTAGGGATCAATCATCAGCTCCAGCTCGATCTCACTTCCCTCCAGCCGCTCGGTGGCCACAAACTGCGCGACAAACGCCTGCAGATAAGGGGCCAGCTTGAAACGCTCGCGTTCGGCGCGCTCGCCGCGGTTGAGCGTCTGCACATCATTGATCATGCGGTCAAGACGACGCGTATTGTCGCGGATGATGGTGGTCAGCCGCCTTGAACCGGCGGAAACATCCGGTTCCTCCTGCAGCAACTCCGCGGCATGACTGATGGCGCCGAGCGGATTGCGGATCTCGTGGGCAATATTCGCGGTCAGCCGTCCCAGCGCGGCGAGCTTCATCTGGCGCGCCTCGGCCTGGATACGCGCCAGATCCTCCAGAAAAATCACCGCCCCGGCGCCGCGCCGCGCGGCGACCGGCACCAGCCGTGCGCGCAGGTTGGCACCGATCTCGAAAACATCGGGCGTATCAACACCCCGGGAGTCCCGCAGCCATTTCTCAAAACGTCCGTGCAGCGCCGGCAGGTGATCCTTGAGCGCAATGACGCCGGCCCCGCGCAACCCTTCGATCATGCGCTCGGCCGCGGAATTGGACTGGCGCACGATGCCCTCGCCGTCGACCACGATCACGCCATGCTCCATGTCCTGGATCACCAACTGATTGACCTGGGCCATGTTGGCAAGGTCAATTTCACGCTGCGCCGCCAGCTGTTCGCTGACCAGAGAGCGCTTGGCCAGGGTATGCGCCAGCCAGGCAATCGCAAAATAGCCGATCGACAGCAGGCCGGCTTGCGCATACTGCGCACCGCTTTCGAAAAAACGCAGAACTTCGTAAGTGTGCTCAAGCAGGATGGCGATGGTGGCGATCGCCGCGAAAAACAGGGTCAGCTGCCCTCGGGTAACCAGGCCCGCCGCAGCGAGGGAGGTCAGCAACAACAGTCCGAGGCCGCTGGACAATCCGCCGCTCGCATACATCAGCAGCACGATAAACGCGATATCGCCACCAACCTGAACGGCAAGCTGAAGATTGAAACGCTCACGGGTGCGGATCAGCACAAACATGGCCAGGCCGAAACCTGCGTAAGCCGAGGAACCGATCAGATACAGACGCATGTCCCTTGACCCGAACTGGAGCAGGTCACCCCAGTAGGCAGCTGCCAGCAACAACAGCAGGGCCGAAGCAATCCGGTAAAAATTGAACAGCTGCAGCGAACGCCAATAGGCGTCAGGGATGGGATGCGGTTTCGGTCCGCCCGGAACATCGGTCATGACGGCTTTGGCGTCACTATCCATGAACCGCCTCAGCGCGATTGACCGAAATCATTCTGATGCCGGATCGAACAGAAAAATTCCTGACCGGACATGACGCTTTCACCCCGCGGCAGATGAACACCGCATTGTGCGCAACGCACCATGTCTTCGGTGCCCGTCGCAGAAGGCTTTTCGGCCTGGCCCGCCGATTCAGCATCTGAACGCCGGCGCAGGCCGCGCACCAGCCAGAGGGCAGCGGCAAACGCAATGACTAGCAGGATGATCTTGGACATTCAGGCTCCACCGCAGAATCAGCCGGCATGTGCAAGGCTCACCCGGAGATTTCAGGCTTGCGCCTGCTCCGGGTCAACGGCCAACGCCTCAAGAAACCGCGAAACCAGATTGTAGCCGCCTATGGTCGCCGTCAACTCGACGATTTCACGTTTGCTGAAGTAATCCCGCAAGGGATCGAACACGGCGTCGGGCACATGAATGTCCCGGGTCATCGAATCGGTGTAGGCCAGCACCGCACGCTGTTCAGGGGTCATTACGGACGACTCCCGCCATTGGGCGAGCGCGTTAATCTGGGATTGTGTAACGCCCTCACGCAGCGCAAACGGAACATGAACCTGGTATTCGTAGGCAGCGCCGTTCAGCAGGGCCACGCGCAGAATCACCAGTTCGCGGTAATCGCCGCGCAGGGTGCATTGCTGCCGGATGGCGGTGAACAAGGCCAGCCAGCCCTCGGCAACCGGCGGTGCGTTGAGCAGCATGCTGTAAAGATTGAGCATGCGGCCGTCCCGTTCGCTGCGGATCTGGTCAGCCAAAGCCTTGATTGCCGGGCTGCCGTTCTCGTCGCCATAGGCTACGCGAGCCATACTGATCACTCCGCGCGATAATTCCGCGTGCTTCCGTACATCACATGAAGGGGGTGATGGGCCGTCACGGTCATAACCGTGGACGGCATCAAAAATCCTGGTCGGGGTGAGAGGATTCGAACCTCCGACTCCTGCGTCCCGAACGCAGTACTCTACCAGGCTGAGCTACACCCCGAATGGCACAAACGCGAAGGGCACGTTGCGCGTGCCCTTGAGGTCAATGCGATCGCGTTACCGCGAACGAAGTCAATTGTATCAAAGAATCGCGATACTGCGTGGCCGGAATCACCGCCAATGCATTACGGGCCGCCTCGGCTTCAGCCTCAGCCTGACGCCTTGTGTAATCCAATGCCCCGGAACTGCGGATTGCGGCAAGAACGCCCTCCAGCTCGGCCAATCCACCGGAAGCCACCGCGTGCCGCACCAGCGCAGCCTCTTCCGCAGAACCTTGGCGCATGGCATAGATCAGCGGAAGGGTGGGCTTGCCTTCGGCGAGATCATCCCCGATGTTCTTGCCGATGACCCCCGCCTCCCCGGAATAATCCAGCGCATCGTCAATCAACTGGAACGCAGTGCCGAGATGGCTGCCGTAAACCGCCATCGCCTGTTCGACTTCGGGAGTGGCGCCGGCGAGAATCGCACCGAGCCGTCCGGCAGCCTCGAACAGCTTGGCCGTCTTGTAGCGGATCACCTGCAGATAACTCTCTTCGTCGATATCGGCATTGTGGCAGTTCATCAACTGCAGGACTTCGCCCTCGGCAATGATGTTGGTGGCGTCAGCCAACACCTGCAAAACGCGCATATCGCCCACGTTCACCATCATCTGAAAAGCACGGGAATAGACAAAGTCGCCGACCAGCACGGAGGCCGCATTGCCAAACAGCGTATTGGCAGTGGGCCGGCCGCGACGCAATGCCGATTCGTCGACCACATCATCGTGGAGCAGCGTTGCGGTATGGATGAATTCGACTACCGCGGCCAGCGTATGGTGGGCGTTTCCGCGATAACCGAGCGCGCCGGCCGACAGCAGCACCAGCGCCGGACGCAGCCGCTTGCCGCCGCCGCCGATGATGTATTCGGCAACCTGGCGGATCAGCACGACGTCGGAATGCAGCTGGTCGCGGATCACCCGGTCCACCGCCTGCATGTCAGCGGCGATCAGTTTTTGAAGTTGGTCTAGGGCCACGGGAGGGTAAAAAAGCGGGATGATAACAACATCGCGGACTTCCAGCGCGGCGCCTGGCACCTTGTCCGCCCCAAGATAGCGGCCAAGTTATTGATTTTTCTTGGATATCCTCTTGGCGCCGGGTTTACAGATATTTTGACTGAGCCCCCGGAGGCTTGTATAATCGCCGGCTTTCCGTAGTTCGAGTTGAGGGGTTTCCCATGTATGCGGTAGTCAAGACCGGCGGCAAACAGTATCGCGTGAGCGCTGGCACCAAAATCAAGGTTGAACAGCTGACGGCCGATGTCGGGTCGGAAGTCACTCTGGACCAGGTCCTGATGATCGCCGAAGAAGGCAACGTCAAGCTGGGTGCACCGCTGGTGGCTGGTGCCGCAGTCAAAGCCAAGGTCCTGTCCCAGGGTCGCGGCGACAAGGTGCGCATTTACAAAATGCGCCGGCGTAAACACTACCGCAAGTCCCAGGGCCATCGGCAGAATTTCACCGAGCTCGAAATCACGGGCATTGCAGGTTAAGGAGAACACATCTCATGGCACATAAAAAAGCTGGCGGCAGCTCACGTAACGGCCGCGACTCCGAATCCAAACGACTGGGCGTCAAACGCTTCGGTGGTGAATTGATCCCCGCCGGCAGCATCATCATCCGCCAGCGCGGCACCCAGGTGCATCCCGGCGAAAACGTCGGCATGGGCCGCGACCACACGCTGTTTGCGAAAGTGAACGGACGCGTGCAGTTTGCGGTCAAGGGCCCGCAGCAGCGCCAGACGGTGAGCGTCGTTCCCGCCTGACCGGCAAGCATGCTGCAGAAAAGGCCCTGTTGAACGACAGGGCCTTTTTCATTTGAGGAAGCCATGAAATTCATTGATGAAGCACGAATTGAAGTGCACGCCGGCAAGGGTGGCGACGGCGTTGCGAGTTTTCGCCGTGAAAAATTCGTGCCGCGCGGCGGCCCGGACGGCGGCGACGGCGGCCGCGGCGGCAGCATCTTTGCGATTGCCGACCGCAACATCAATACACTGATCGACTACCGCTACGCGCGTATCCACCGCGCCAAGAACGGACAAAAAGGCATGGGCTCGGACTGTTACGGCCGTGCCGCAGCCGACATTGAGCTGCGCATGCCGGTGGGCACTGTGGTCAGCGACGCCGAGACCGGCGAAATCCTGTTCGACCTCGCACACGACGGCGACCGCGTCACGCTGGCGAAGGGTGGGCAAGGCGGACTGGGCAACCTGCACTTCAAATCCAGCACCAACCGCGCCCCGCGGCAGTTCACTTTCGGCGAGCCGGGGGTTTCGCGCTATCTCCAGCTCGAACTCAAAGTTCTGGCGGACGTCGGCCTGCTGGGCATGCCCAACGCCGGCAAATCCACGCTGATCAGGGCCATCTCGGCGGCACGCCCGAAAGTCGCGGACTACCCGTTCACGACCCTGCAACCGAACCTCGGCGTGGTCCGTGCCGACGAGAACCGCAGTTTTGTCGTCGCCGACATTCCGGGTCTGATCGAAGGCGCCGCGGAAGGCGCCGGGCTGGGCCATCAGTTCCTGCGCCATCTGGCACGCACCAAACTGCTGCTCCATGTCATTGATGTCGTGCCGCCGGATCCCGATGCCGATGTCGTACGCGACGCCAAGGCGCTGGTGCGTGAGCTGCGCAAGTATGATGAGGCCCTGTACCGCAAGCCGCGCTGGCTGGTATTCAACAAGCTCGATCTGGTCCCCGAAAAAGACCGCGAAAAACTCGTGCAGACACTGCTGAAAAAACTGGGCGTCAGCCGCAAGCACTTCGCCATCTCTGCAATCAGCGGCGATGGCTGCCGGCCGCTGGTCTTTGCCGCGATGGAGCATCTGGAACAGCAGCAGGACAAACCGCAAAAGACCGCGCGAAAGAAAACGGTCAAGGCGGACGCATGAGCAGCGCTGCGCAATCCGTGATCCACAAGGCCCGACGGCTGGTGGTCAAGGTCGGTAGCGCGCTGGTTACGAATTCCGGACTCGGGCTTGATCATGCCGCACTCACCGGCTGGGCAGAGCAGATCGCACGACTGCGCCACGACGGCCGGGAAGTCGTGCTGGTATCCAGCGGCGCCATCGCTGAGGGCATGCAACGCCTGGGCTGGACGCAAAGACCGAATGCGCTGCACGAACTGCAGGCCGCCGCCGCCGTCGGCCAGATGGGCATGGTTCAGGTTTATGAATCCTGTTTCCGCAGCCACGGCCTCCTGGCATCGCAGATCCTGCTGACCCACGAGGACCTTGCCGACCGCAAGCGTTATCTCAACGCGCGCTCGACGCTGCGCACCCTGCTCGACCTCGGCGTGATCCCGGTGATCAACGAAAATGACACCGTGGCGATTGATGAAATCCGTTTCGGCGACAACGACACGCTCGGCGCACTGGTCACCAACCTGATTGAAGCCGACGCACTGATCATCCTGACCGATCAGCAGGGCCTCTACAGTGCCGATCCGCGCAAGGACCCGGCCGCAACGCTGGTTTCCGATGGTGTTGCCGGAGACCCGTTCCTGGAAACCATCGCCGGTTCAACCGGCAGTGCGATCGCCCGTGGCGGCATGCTGACCAAGATCCTCGCCGCGAAACGCGCCGCGCGCAGCGGTGCGCACACCATCATCGCCTCCGGACACGAAAAGGACGTGCTGTTGCGTCTCGCACAAGGTGAACGCGTCGGCACCCAGTTACTGGCCGGCCAGGCCACGGTCGCCGCACGCAAACAATGGTTGGCAGACCACCTGCAGGTCCGCGGCCGGGTCACGCTGGACGCAGGCGCGGTTAAAGCATTGCTGGTGGATGGCAAAAGCCTGCTGCCGGTCGGCGTCTGCGAAGCAACGGGCAGCTTCGAGCGCGGCGAAGTGGTCAGCTGCATGGACGAAAGCGGCCGGGAGATCGCCCGCGGTCTGATCAACTACAGTTTTGACGATACCACCCGCATCCTGCGCACGCCGTCCAGCCAGATTGAAGCAAAACTCGGCTATGTCGATGAACCTGAACTGATCCACCGGGATAATCTGGTCCTGTTGTAGCAGTTGCGGCCGGTTTTGCGTTAATCCGAAACCACGGGTTTCTGGGGCCCGGCACGCAGCGCACGGACAATCTGTTCCGGAGATTCAATCATGAATTTACCGCGGCAGAGATATTCACGATAAAGAGTCATGTGGTGGGCATTCACCTCGCGGAAGTCGATCGGCCGCCACTGCGGATTGCGGGCTCGGGCCCAGGTTTTATCGCTGCGACCGATGGCGTAATACTTCTGCTCGCGCGACTCGCAGCGCATGCCCTCGAAAGAAATATTCGTCGCACCGCCCGAAGTTTTGATCACCATCGTATAACGGGCAACACCGTCGCCTCCGGTTGAAACCGACTTACCATCAATAAAATAACGGTGTGCGGATACCGCTCCGACGTTGAGCGGGATCAGGTTTTCGTCGACGGGATACGCCGGCAGCTGCGCCTGCATTTCCGACCAGGTCAGAATCTCCCGGTCGTAGGTATAGTCCCAGCCTTCCCACTGCTTCTGGCCGAGAGCGCTGCTGCAAAGCAGCGCTAGTGCTGCGCCAGCGAGCCCTCGTATGAATTTCCGGTGCATGGTCGCGATTTTACCCCCGCCGCCACCGCAGGGCGACTGCACTGTCAGTTACTGACAGGATCAGGCGAGATCCGCCATCAGCGATGCGCGCATGGCATCGGAGATTTGCGTCACGGCAGCAGAATAGTTGGCATGGTCCACCCCCATCCCCAAGACTGCACCGCCACGCAAAGCCTTGACCATGGCGGCGGTCAGTTCAAAGCGCAGAAAATGCACTGAAGAAGTTTTTTGTTCGTTCTCGCGCTCCAAATCCTCGTCGGCAATCGCAAAAACCCGGTCGCAACCGGCCACCTGCACCCAGACCTTGTCCTCGATACCGATCAGCTGGGCCAGTCTGGTACGCCGCTCGTTTTCATCGGGATACTCGATCAGCATGGTGGCTTTCCAGTTGCTGCCGTCCGGCACCAGCGGGTTATAGGCGCCAAGCTCGTCGCGAATGCCTTCTTCTTCGAAGATCCTCTCGACGCGCAGCATTTCCTGCACCTGGTAACGAATGGTCAGTTCGTCTTCAAAAATCAGCGTCAGGTTCTCGCCGAGTTGCAGGGTGCGGTCTTTCTTGTGGGCAATGACCTTGGCGCGGAATTCAGGTCGCGCCTTGGCATAAACCTCGAGAGGCATCAGGGTGTCGGGGGAAATCTGCGGCATGATCAATCTCACAATCCGTAAGCAATGCGTATCAGGGTGATGGGGTGCTGTTTTTCTGCGCTGCTGCCCGCATCCCCGGCAATACCCTGCTGGATGTGGCGGCCGGCGATGGCACAGTCTGAGCTGATGTAATCGGGTTCGGCACCGCCCATTTGGCGGAATACCGGGCGGCCGATTTTCATGGACTGGTCAAAGTATTCGCTTTTGACGCCCCAGGTGCCGTCATGACCCGCGCAACGCTCTACGGTCGTAACCTTGGTTTCCGGCACCATCTCCAGCAGTTCGCGTGTCTTCTGCCCCATGTTCTGCACGCGCAGATGACAGGGGATGTGATACGAAACCTTGCCCAGCGACTGCTTGAATTCCTTTTTCAGCAAGCCGTCCTTGTGGCGCAGCACCAAATATTCAAAAGGATCAAACATGGCCACAGCCACGGCTTTGACATCGGCATCGTCCGGGAACATCAGCGGCAACTCCTGCTTGAACATCAGCGTGCAGGACGGTACGGCACTGAGTATCGCGTAGCCTTCCCGGGCCAGCTTTGCCAGCACCGGAATATTGAGCTCCTTGTTGCGCTGAACGGCTTCCAGATCACCGAGTTCCAGTTTGGGCATGCCGCAGCAGGCTTC
>JBIIZE010000432.1:0-2874 GCA_044346435.1 Burkholderiales bacterium | reverse complement strand
GTATTTCACCGGTCAGCCAAGTGGCACGAAATCCTGCTTCGTGCCTTGCTAGCCATGGTCGGTATGGTTGCAGCCTTTGCGCTCGTGCACCTGCTGTCATACATGGGTAGTGTTCCGAGAACTCTTGCGGGTCTGCGCATCTGGTGGGCTTTCGCATCCAATCCCGGTTTTGAACCTGCCTTCTGGACTGACCTGTTTAATGTGTTCATCGTGGGCTTCAACTACGGGTATTTTTTCGCCTACAGCCTCGGAGTGCTGTTGTTTTTCACGATCGCGCTGGCGATCCGCCGGGAATTGTTTAACTGGACATCATTGCTCGTCCTTATTTATTGTGTTGCCGCTTTTGGGGCTTGCCTGTTTTTCGTCGGCAAACGACCTGCAGGATCCACATTGTTCGATTCGACACTGTTCATATTCACGCTTTCAGCCGTGATATTCACGGTGACTACCGCTTGGAAAAGTGCACGACTCCTGATAGTCCTCTCATTCGCTGGCTGGATCGCACTCGCTGGGGTCACCTTTTCTGCAGGGAAACTGCATTCTATGATTGCCAGTTCGCGGCTCGACTCCAAGATTAAATGGGCTGTATTCGATTTCACACGCCAGCTTGCGAATGGGAGACCCATTGAGGTAATTTATCCTGATAACTCATTTCACCATGAGGGTCCATTTGAACTGTTGTTCAAGGCCGCCACTGATTTCCCGACTTGGCAAATCAGCACTGGAAAGAGGACCATCCTTGATCGCTATGCACCCGGCATGAGTTTTCGTCACAACCCTGGCGAAACCACACCTAAAATGCCATACGATGGCGGAAGAGTATTGGTTTGGTTTGATCTTCCAGAATCACAGCCGCTTGAAATGCGATACAGGGAACTCGCCAAAATTCTTTCGAGATCTGGTGTTAGCCGCTTCTCCCCCCATGAATATAGCCACCATCTCGAGATGTACAATTCCGTCAAGATTCAAATTGCTTTAATCCCGTAAGCTTCCCATGTTCGCTCAAACTGGTCGCGATTAACTCTTACTATGCAAAGCCACTTCCAGGCATCCCGAGCACTCCGCTCCTAAATGATTCAAAGAAATTGCCTATAAATTTGGCGTCGCGTTGGCTTGATCTGATTAGTTCGGCACCTTGACCATGTATGCGTCCATGGCCGGTAACAAGTCATTCCCGGGAAGATGCCAGGAAAACGACGGCTCTCCATGGCTTAGCAACCGGTTGAGTGGGGGCGTCATTTCCTGAATTTCATGTCGCCCTGGTTTTTCGAACCAAAGAATCCAACTTCCTGTTGGCAACTTTTGCCCAAAATCACCTACCCCAGAGTAATAATGCTTGAAAGTAAGATGCAATCCCATCCTCTTCAGCTCGCCACGCCCCCCCTCCCCAACCTCCCAAGTTGGGGGCAGCGACATTCCTTTCAGCAAAAGCTCGTGCACGCCACCATGTCCAAATTCATTCGTTGGCAAAATCACGGTCACAGGATCATTTCCGCTTCTCTGTCGGATTTCGTTGAAGAATTGCCACCGGTTATCTCCTGAAGCACGGGAGATGCTCAATCGATCAATTTGAGATACCAACGGGAATGTAATAACAGAAATAAGCGCGAATGAAATCGCCATACCCGCCGCTAAACCACGACGCACATCATATGACTTTGGCAGCGCAGCAAGTGCGGACATCGCGACAATGAGTGCGTTGTTCGCCTCGAACAAAGTCGTATTTGCCGGCCTTTTCCAAATGAAGTAGCTCCAACTGACGACAACTAGCAGAGCACTCAGCATGATAACTGCCGTACGTAAACGTCCAGCGCCGTGCGAAAATAAGGTAAATAAAGTTGAGAGCATGACCACTGACGCAATCCCTACTGTCCAGTGGTAATTGTATGCATTAGCGCTCGCCATCAGCGAGGCCCAAAAATTGGGTTCTGTACCAGGATCGGATACGAATTTGCTCCAAGAAGCGGCGGCTAAGACCACAGAACTCAAATCAAAAAGGAAAAAGCCAAATATAATCGCCGCCGTAATTATCAATGACGCGGCCCCCACAAACACCGCCCTCACCAACATGTTTAACCATTTAATGGGTGTCCCGGCGATTACCCATGGCAGTAACATCATGGCAGCAACCGGCAGCATTGAGATCTTGTTGGCGATCATCGCACCTGCAACCATGGATACCCCGAGTAGTTCAAACCAGCTTGGGGAGAAGCCTTGCTTTCGAATCCCCAAAATGAACAACAACAGCGCCAGAGAATTGAGGGCAACATTCAATGAGTAGTAGTCTGGCAAAAGGGTGTAGTAAACACCAGCCGGCCCTGTCGCATAGATAGGAGCGAGAATGCTCAGGATTACGAGCAGGCGGTCAATTGTGTTGAGGTGCCGCGACCGCATTGCCGCCACTAATACTAGCGCTTGAAAAACCGTAATCAATCCGATCGTAACAAAGCCGAACAGATCCAGATGCCCTCTAAGTTGATCAATATCAGCCGAAAGCGAACCTGAAATCCAGTGAAACAAAATTTGAATTGTGCTTAGGGTGAAGCCTTGGGCAGCCCAGACACCCTGCTCTCCCGCAAGTATCCTCAGCGTATAAAAATATCGGTAGGCGAGCGACTCATTGGCGTAGGTAAGATGTTCCAAGCGAAAGTAAATCGCCGCAATAAAAGGTGCGAAGAGCAGCAGCGCCACAACAACTGAGACTAAAGCCCATCGAGCCCGCCCCTTAGGGTGAGGCAACGAATTAATTGGGTCAGGCACTGAAGCTTCCTTAAGGGGGATTTACTCAATTAAAAAAAGTATCTGCAATTTTCGGTAAAACCGTTATTTATGCACTGTGATATTTGACTTACTTGTCGAAATAAATCAGTGGAG
>JBIIZE010000033.1:0-10785 GCA_044346435.1 Burkholderiales bacterium | reverse complement strand
CGGCCATCGAAAAAGCCTGTCCGGACGCACGCGCGATCGCGCTGATTCCTGAAAACCACACCCGCAACCAGTTTTACCTGCAGAACGTCGAGAAACTCGCGCGTATCCTGCGCCATGCCGGCGTGGAAGTACGCATCGGCAGCCTTCTGCCGGAAATCACCGCCGCCACCGACATTGAGCTGACCAACGGCACGACGCTGCGACTGGAACCGCTGAAGCGGGAAGGCAACCGGGTCAAGGTTGGCGATATGGATCCTTGCGTGGTCCTGCTCAACAACGATCTGTCTGCCGGCGTGCCGGCAATCCTGCAGGGACTGGAACAGAATGTGTTGCCGCCCCTGCATGCCGGCTGGGCCACACGCCGCAAGTCCAAACACTTCGCGGCCTACGACGATGTCACCAGGGATTTCGCGCAACTGATCGGCATTGATCCCTGGCTGATCAATCCCTATTTCGAACGTTGCGGCAAAATCAATTTCCGCGAACGCCAGGGCGAGGAATGCCTGGAGGGTTACGTGTCGGAAATTCTTGCCGACATCCGCAAGAAATACGCCGAATACGGAGTGACCGAAGAGCCGTTCGTCATCGTCAAGGCCGATGCCGGCACCTATGGCATGGGCATCATGACGGTGAAGGATCCGTCGGAAGTCAAAGGCCTCAACCGCAAGCAGCGCAACAAGATGGCTGTGGTCAAGGAAGGCCTGGAAGTCAACGACGTGATCGTGCAGGAAGGGGTGTACACCTTCGAAAACGTCGGTGATGCCATCGCTGAACCGGTGGTTTACATGATCGACCACTTCGTCGTCGGCGGTTTCTACCGCGTGCACACCGAACGCGGCAAGGACCAGAATCTCAACGCGCCGGGCATGCAGTTCGTGCCGCTGGCATTTGCCGAACCCTGCACGTCGCCCAACCCGGGCGACCCCGGTTGCCCGCCCAACCGGTTCTATTCCTACGGCGTCATCGCGCGGCTCGCGCTGCTGGCCGCAGCGATCGAACTGGAGCGCATGGAAATTCCGGAGCCCGCACTGGCACCATGAAGATCGCCTTTATCGTCGACCCGCTCGACGAGTTCAATCTCAAGAAAGACACCAGCTACGCAATCATGTGCGAGGCGGCGACGCGTGGTCACGAACTGTTCACCCTGCAGCAACACGATCTGGCCTGGCACAAGCAGTCGGTCACCGGACACGCATCCAGACTTCATCTGACCGGTTCAGCTCCGGACTGGTACCGGCTCGATGCGGCGACCGACATCCCGCTGGAACAGTTTGATGTTGTGCTGATGCGCAAGGATCCGCCCTTCGACATGGAATATGTCTACAGCACCTATTTGCTGGAGATGGCGGAAAAACGCGGTGCGCGCGTATTCAACCGGCCGCAGGCCATCCGCGACTTCAATGAAAAAATGGCCATCGCCCGGTTTGCGCAATTCACTGCGCCCACGCTGGTGACCCGGCGCGAGGCGTTGTTACGCGAATTTCTCGGCGAACACGCCGACATCATCCTCAAGCCGCTGGACGGCATGGGCGGCGCATCGGTGTTCCGGGTACGCGCCGGCGATCCGAATGTCAGCGTCATTATCGAAACGCTGACCAGCCACGGCGCACGAACAATCATGGCCCAGCGTTATTTGCCGGAAATCAGCAACGGCGACAAACGCGTGCTGGTAATCGGCGGTGAACCCGTGCCCTTCTGTCTTGCGCGCATTCCCCAGCATGGTGAAACCCGCGGCAATCTCGCCGCCGGCGGCACCGGCGTGGCCCGCGAACTGACCGCACGCGACCGCGAAATTGCCGAAACACTCGGCCCGCAGCTGATGGCGGCCGGATTGATGCTGGTCGGACTGGATGTGATCGGCGACTGCCTGACCGAAGTGAATGTCACCAGCCCAACCTGTTTCCAGGAAATCACCCAGCAAACCGGTTTTAACGTTGCCGGTATGTTATTGAATAAATTGGAAAAATTGACGTAACCGACGGATGACGCCACCCCCGGTATTTATGTTGCAGCGCAAGAAAAGGGGGCGTAGAGTATGGCGCTTTCGTGACAGGAACTGCACAAGTTCATGATCGGCATTCTGATTATCAGCCACGGCACACTGGGTGAAAGCCTGATCCACTGCGCCAGCCACATGCTCAACAAGCGCCCTCCGCGCCTGCGCCAGATCGGTGTTACTGCACAGGATGACCCGGTACAGCTGGTACCGCAGGCGCGCAAGATGATCAAGGAACTCGACGAAGGCGACGGCGTGCTGGTGCTCACCGACATGTACGGCGGCTCACCGTCCAATATTGCCGCCAAGCTGGTCATCCCCGGCAAAATCGAAAGCGTCGCCGGGGTCAACCTGCCGATGCTGATCCGTGCCCTGACCTACCGCGACAAGTCGCTGCAGATGATGATCACCAAGGCCATCAGCGGCGGTTGCGAAGGCGTGCTGCGGGTGCCCCCGGTATTCACCACCGTTCCCCATGCAGCAACAGGAAGCTGAGATCATCAACAAGCTCGGGTTGCACGCCCGGGCCTCGGCGAAACTGACTCAGGCGGCAGGCAACTATGCCAGCAGCGTCTGGCTGACCCGCAACGGCCGCCGCGTCAATGCCAAGAGCATCATGGGCGTGATGATGCTGGCCGCCGCCAAGGG
Source organism: Burkholderiales bacterium (assembly GCA_044346435.1). Classification (GTDB taxonomy): domain Bacteria; phylum Pseudomonadota; class Gammaproteobacteria; order Burkholderiales; family SG8-41. The sequence continues at coordinate 8,141 of JBIIZE010000033.1, read as the reverse complement.
CTCGAAAATCACCATTGAAACCGATGGCCCGGATGAATCCGAGGCCATGAAGGCATTGCTCGCGCTGATCGCCGACCGTTTCGGCGAAGGAGAATGACCGTCAAGGATTGAGGGGCCAGCCTGCAAAGGGCAGAATACGTTCCATCGTCATTAATCGCTGCACCTTCCGGCCTCGACATCCATGAGTTTCACGATCCACGGCATCGGCGTTTCCGGCGGCATCGCCATCGGCCGCGCCCATCTGGTTTCGCACACGAAACTCGAAGTCGCCCACTATGAGGTACCGCCGGAACAGGTGGCCGACGAAGTGGTTCGCTTCGATCTCGCAGTGGCCACTGTACGCGGCGAACTCGATCATCTGCGCGGCGCGGTACCGGCAGGCGCGCCGGCGGAATTCGCGGCGTTCATCGACCTGCATCTGATGATCCTCAACGACTCGACGTTGTCGGGCATACCCAGGGACATCATCGAGACGGAGCATTGCAACGCCGAGTGGGCGCTGAAAATGCAGACCGACGAACTGCTGCAGCAGTTCGACGCCATCGAGGATAACTACCTGCGCGAGCGCCGCGCCGACGTGATCCAGGTCGCGCAGCGGGTGATGAAGGCGCTGTCGGGGCAGCCCGGGTATGTGCCGCCGCCGGCGGGAGACTCCGAAGAAAACCTGGTGCTGGTGGCACACGATCTGTCGCCCGCCGATGTCGTGCTGTTCAAGCAGCATCAGTTCGCCAGCTTCGTCACCGATCTCGGTGGTTCGACCTCCCACACTGCCATCGTCGCACGCAGCCTGAATATTCCCTGCATCGTCGCGCTGCACCAGGCCCGGCAGCTGGTGCGCGAAAACGAGATCGTCATTGTCGACGGCACCCAGGGCGTGTTCATCGTCGACCCGGATCCGCAGGTTCTCGCCGAATACCAGCTGCGCCAGCGCGAATTCGGTCTGGAACGGCAAAAACTCAAGCGGCTGCGCGACACGCCGGCACGCACCCTCGACGGCGCACAGGTCGAACTGCACGCCAATATTGAACTGCCGGGTGACGTCGCGCTGGCGGTCGAAAGCGGCGCCACCGGCATCGGTCTGTTCCGTACCGAATTCCTGTTTCTCAACCGGCCCGACCTGCCCGACGAAGATGAACAGTTCGAAGCCTACCGCAAGGTGCTCGAGGAAATGCGCGGACACCCGGTCACCATCCGCACTTATGATCTCGGCGCCGACAAACAGATTGATGATTCCGCCCGCGCGTCGCCGAATCCTGCACTGGGACTGCGCGCGATCCGACTTTGCCTGACCGAGCCCAAACGTTTCATCACCCAGCTGCGTGCGATGCTGCGCGCCTCTCAATACGGCAAGCTGCAGATTCTGATTCCGATGCTGATGAATGCGTCCGAGGTCGATCAGTCCTTGCAACTGGTCGAGCAGGCCAAACGCAGCCTTGACGATGAAGGCATCGCCTACGACCGCGAAGTGCCGGTTGGCGGCATGGTCGAAATTCCTGCCGCAGCGCTCGCGCTGGGGCTGCTGACCAAGCGCCTGGATTTCCTGTCCGTCGGCACCAATGATCTGATCCAGTATCTGCTCGCCATTGACCGCACTGACGATACGGTTGCGCACCTTTACGATCCTTTGCATCCGGCGGTGTTGTCCGTGCTCTCGCATATATTCGCCACTGCAGGCAAAGCGCAGATCCCGGTCGCCGTCTGCGGCGAAATGGCCGGAGAAGTCGACCTGACCCGGCTGCTGCTGGCGCTGGGGCTGCGCCGCTTTTCGATGCATTCCGCGCATTTGCTCGACGTCAAACAGCGGGTATTGAAGACCAACCTTGCGGACGCCCATCCGATTGCCCGAAAAATGCTGCGCACCACCGATCCGGTGAAGCTGCGCAGCATGCTCGGCAAGCTCAATTCGTGATGCCACTGCACGCAATTTGACAAGGGCGCATGCCGCAGGTAACGTAGGTCCACAGTTTTCGCGCCGATTTGAGTCAGCTTGCGGGCGCGTAATAAATCCGGCTAAAGAGATGAACGAATTCTCGTAACCCCGGAGCGCAGGCTGCGGGGTTTTTTTATGGCTGCAGACAAAATTCACGATTCCTCCCGTTCCGTCGGCATCGTCACGCCGCAGATTGCACGCTTTTCAGCGCCTTTGCCGCTGAGATGCGGTACGGCCCTGCGCGATTACGAACTCGTCTACGAAACCTACGGCACACTGAACGCCGATCGCTCGAATGCGGTGCTGGTCTGTCACGCCCTGAACGCCTCCCACCATGTCGCCGGCCATTACGCCGATGACCCCGCCAACACCGGCTGGTGGGACAACATGATCGGCCCCGGCAAGCCGCTGGACACGCAACGTTTCTTTGTTATCGGCGTCAACAATATCGGCGGTTGTCATGGCTCCACCGGTCCGCTGAGCATCAACCCGGACACCGGGTGCGTCTGGGGCGGCGAGTTTCCGGTGGTGACGGTTGAAGACTGGGTTGACGCGCAGGCGCGCCTGGCCGACCACCTCGGCATCAAACAATTCGCCGCGGTGATGGGCGGCAGCCTGGGGGCGATGCAGGCGCTGGCGTGGTCGGCGCGTTATCCGCAACGCCTGCGCCACAGCATCGTCATCGCCTGCGCGCCCAATCTGTCGGCGCAGAACATCGCCTTTAACGAAGTGGCGCGCCAGGCCATCATCACGGATCCGGACTTTAATGACGGCAATTACCGCGCACTCAACACCGCACCGAAACGCGGGCTGCGGGTGGCGCGTATGGTCGGTCACATCACCTATCTGTCGGATGACGAGATGGCCAACAAGTTCGGCCGCCAGTTGAAAAACGGCAAACCCGGTTACACCTTCGACACTGAATTCCAGATCGAATCGTACCTGCGCCACCAGGGCAACAAGTTTGCCGATTATTTCGACGCCAACACCTATCTGCGCATCACCAAGGCGCTGGACTATTTCGATCCTGCGCTGGAGCACGGCGGCGATCTGGCCAAGGCCCTGCAATCGGTGGTCGCCGGCATGCTTGTGGTGTCGTTTACCACCGACTGGCGTTTCTCACCGGAGCGTTCGCGTGAAATCGTCCATGCGCTGATCAAGAACCGCGCCCCGGTGACCTATGCTGAAATCGACGCACCGCATGGTCATGACGCCTTCCTGCTCGACGACGCGCGCTACCACCGGCTGGTTGCCGCCTATTTCGATCGGGTGCACGGGGAGACCGCATCATGAATGGTCCGCGCGGTAACCAGCGCCCCGACTTCGCCGCCATCGCCGAGTGGATCCCGCAAGGCGCCCGCGTTCTTGATCTGGGCTGCGGCGACGGCACACTGCTTAAATTCCTGCAGCAGACGCGGGGCGTGAACGGCTACGGCGTTGAAATCGACGACGGCAACGTACTCGAGTGCGTCAAAAACGGCGTGCATGTCATCCAGAGCAATCTGGAGCGCGGGCTCGCGGATTTTGACAATGGCTCATTCGATTTTGTCGTGCTGTCGCAGACCCTCCAGGCCATGCGTAACACCGAGCGCATTGTGCGCGAAATGCTGCGTGTCGGCCGTAGCGGCATCGTCACCTTCCCCAATTTCGGCTACTGGAAAAACCGCCTGCATGTGCTGCGCGGACATATGCCCGTGTCGGAAAATTTGCCGTTTGAGTGGTTCAACACACCGAACATCCATCTGTGTACGGTCGCCGATTTCGAGAAATTCTGCGGTGAACGGGGAATCCGCATCGTTGCGCGGACGCTGCTCACCGGCGGCCAACCGGTCACGTCGCTGCCCAATCTGCTCGGGGAGCTCGCGGTTTATCAGTTCGGCGGCTGAGAGCCGGCTGCCAGCCGCGTCACCCAACGCAACATCAGCAGGCCCGGGATCGCGATCAGCACGCAAAGCAGGAAAAAGCCCGACCAGCCCAGCGTCTGCGCCAGCCAGCCGGTCGGCGCCGACAGCAGCACCCGCGGCACGCCCATCAGGCTCGACAGCAGTGCGTACTGCGTCGCCGTGAATCGACGGTCGGTCAGCGCTGCCATGAACCCGACAAATGCCGCGGTACCCATGCCTGCGGTCAGATTCTCGATGGCCACCACTGCGGCCAGCGCAACTTCGCTCGGCGGCAGCTGCGCCAGCACGACAAAGCCGAAAGTTGAAATCATCTGGCCGAAGCCGAACAGCCAAAGCGCGCGGTGCATGCCGGCACGCAGAATCCACAGACCGCCAAGCGTGCCTCCCGCGAGAGTCGCCCAAAAACCGAACAGCTTCACCACTGCACCGATTTCAGTCTTGCTGTAACCGAGATCGAGATAAAACGGCGTGGTCATCGCCGAAGCCATGGTGTCGCCGAGCTTGTAGAGCAGGATGAAGGCCAGAATCAGCCAGGCGCCGTCGCGGGAAAAATAATCACGGAACGGCAGTACCACGGCCTCGCGCAGATTGCGCGGCCGGCCTTCGGGCAGCGGCGGCTCGGGCGCCAGCAGGGTGACGGCAACGCAGGCGACCATGAACACTGCCATCAACCGGTACATCGCCTCAAAAGAAATCCAATCGGCAAGGATCAGCCCGCCGCCGCCGGCAAGCAGCATGCCGACCCGATAACCGTTGACGTACAGCGCCGAACCCAGCCCGAGTTCGGATTCCGCCAGGCTTTCACGGCGATAGGCATCAATCACGATGTCCTGAGAGGCCGCGAAAAAAGACACCAGCAAACCTGCCAGCATCACCAGCCACAAGTGATCGGCCGCCGGCTTTGTCATGCTCAGCAGCAGCAGCGCACCGGCAACCGACAGTTGCATCAGCACCAGCCAGCCGCGCCGCCGGCCCAGTGGCAGCGCATAGCGGTCAAACAGCGGCGACCACAGGAATTTCAGCGTATAAGGCAGGCCTACCAGCGCAAACAGGCCGATGCGGGTCAGATCAACACCGCCGTCCTTGAGCCAGGCCTGAAGCACAGAACCGGTCAGCAGCAGCGGCAGCCCCGAGGAAAACCCCATCAGCATTGCAATGAGCATCCGGCCGCTGAACGCGGCCCGAAGCGTTTCGCGCCAAGTCTGGCGGCCGCCGGTCAACCGAGCTTCCCGTCGTAGCGGATGGTCAGCGGCGCGTGGTCGGAAAACCACTGGTCCTTGTAGATCGCTGCGTCCTTTGCGCGTTCGGCAATGCCCGGCGTGGCAATCTGGTAATCAATGCGCCAGCCGACATTCTTGGCGCGGGCCTGGCCGCGATTCGACCACCAGGTGTAGGACGCATCGGTCGTCTCCGGATGCAGGCGGCGGTAGACATCGACCCAGCCGAGTTCGTCGAATATCTGCGTCATCCACGCGCGTTCCTCCGGCAGAAATCCGGAATTTTTCAGATTGCCCTTCCAGTTCTTGAGATCGATCTCCCGGTGCGCGATGTTCCAGTCGCCGCAGAGTACGACCTCGCGCCCGCTCTTGCGCAGCTTTTTCAGGTGCGGGATGAAGGTATCAAGGAAACGGAACTTGGAAGCCTGTCGGTGCTCACCGCTGGAACCCGAAGGCAGGTATAGCGAAATCACCGTGAGGCCTCCGAAATCGGCGCGCAGATAACGACCTTCGGCATCAAATTCGGCAACGCCGAAACCGGCTGCCACCCTGTCCGGCGCGGACTTCGAGTAAATGCCGACGCCGCTATAGCCCTTTTTCTCGGCGTAATGAAAATGGCCTTGGTAACCGGCTGGGGCCAACAGTTCTTCGGTCATATCGGCCGCCTGCGCCTTGAGTTCCTGCACACAAATCACATCGGCGCGCTGCTGCGGCAGCCATTCCAGGAAACCTTTGCGTGAGGCAGAACGGATGCCGTTGAGATTCAGGGTTATAATTTTCACTGTTTTCACTCCGGGAAACGCCGGCGGCCCGCCGCGACCCCTTCCAATTTTCAACCATGCCTTCCAGCTTCCGACACGAATTCATCCGCTTCGCGATCGACACCCGGGTATTGCTGTTCGGGGAGTTCAAAACCAAGGCCGGCCGTCTGTCGCCATACTTTTTCAATGCCGGACTGTTCTGCGACGGCAATTCGCTGCGACAACTCGCGCAATTTTACGCCAAAGCGATTTCCGCAGCCGATGTGCCTTTTGACATGCTGTTCGGACCCGCCTACAAGGGTATTCCTCTGGTTGCAGCGGTAGCGGTTGCGTTGTCCGAAAACGGCCGCAACGTCAAATTCAGCTACAACCGCAAGGAAGCCAAAGACCACGGTGAAGGCGGCAATGTTGTTGGGGCGACGCTGGCGGGTCGGGCATTGATCGTCGATGATGTCATTTCAGCCGGCACCTCGGTGCGTGAATCGGTCAACCTGATTCGTGCAGCCCATGCCACCCCGGCCGGCGTGCTGATTGCGCTGGATCGCATGGAACGGGGAACCGGGGAACTGTCAGCGACACAGGAGGTCGGACAGCTTTACGGGATTCCGGTGGTCAGCATCGCGACACTCGACGATCTGCTTGGATTCCTCGAAAACGAAAAGGGAATGGCGGCGCAACTGGCTGCTGTTGCCGCCTACCGAAAACAGTATGGAGTGCAGCATGTTTGAACGTTCAACGGTTTTATCTGCAAACAGCGTCTCCCTGGTAATGGCGCTGCTGCTGTCGGTTGCGCCGATGGCGCAGGCCCAGAAAATTGTGTGTTGGAAAGACAAGACCGGCAAGGTCGTCGGTTGCGGTGATCGAGTGCCTCCCGAATTCCAGCAGAACGAATCCAAGACGCTGAACGAGCGCGGAATCACTGTGCAAACCACAGTTTCTGCTCAGGAAGCCGCACGCCTCAAGGAAGAAGCGCAGAAAAAAGCCGTGCTGAAGGCTGAGGAGGACCGGCAAATCGCTGAACAGCGCCGTCAGGATTCAGCCTTGGTCAACACTTACACTTCGGACAAGGAAATCGACCAGCGCCGCGACCGTGAAGTGCAGGTCGTCGACTTGCAGCTGGTCCAACTCAAGGCTTCGCTGAAAAATGCCATTGAAGCCGAAGCTACTTCGCAGAAACGTAACGCTGACATCGTCAAATCCGGAAAGGCTGTCTCGCCACCATTGGTCGAAGAACTGGCCCGCGCCGTCGATGGCCGCAAGCGCCTTGAGGCACGGATCCAGGAAAAGGAAAACGACAAGGCTGCCATCAACAAGCGCTACGCGGATCAAAAGGCGCGCTACATTGAGTTGAGGGGCGGGAACACGTCACCCGCGCCTGCCCCCGCACCGGCGCCAGCAGCAGCAAAAAAATAACCGGCTTCAGGACGCGAGTTTGCGCCTGAGGATGTCGTTGACCTGCTGCGGATTGGCCTTGCCACGCGACGCCTTCATCACCTGACCGACCAGTGAATTGAAGGCCTTCTCCTTGCCTGCACGGAAGTCGGCGACCTGCTGTGCATTGGCGGCCAACACCTGTTCAACGATTTTTTCGATCTCGCCGCTGTCGGAAATCTGCTTCAGCCCTTTTGCGGCAATGATCGCATCGGCATCACCCTCGCCGGCCCAGATGGCATCAAAAATATCTTTGGCGATTTTCCCGGAGATGGTGCCGTCGGCAATGCGGTCGACCAGCCCACGGAGCTGCTGTGCCGATACCCGGCTTTGCGCCACCTCAAGGTTTTCTTCATTCAACCGGGCACTCAAGGCGCCGTTGATCCAGTTGGCGCAGAGTTTGCCGGTTTTTGCATCCGCACCCGCAACCACGGACTCGAAATAATCCGCCAGCTCCCGGCTTGCCGTCAGCAACCCCGCGTCGTAAGGCGTCAGCCCGTACTGGGCGCAGAATTTCTCGCGTCGCGCCTGCGGCAGCGGCGGCATTGCTGCACGCACCGCCTCCAATCGTTCAAGCGTTACTTCCAGCGGCAACAGATCGGGATCCGGAAAATAGCGGTAGTCATGTGCGTCTTCCTTGGTACGCATCATCCGCGTCTCACCGGTATCCGGATCGAACAGCACGGTGGCCTGCTGAATCGCGCGGCCGTCTTCCAGTTCATTGATCTGCCAGCGCACTTCGTATTCGATGGCCTGCTGCAGGAAACGGAAGCTGTTCAGATTCTTGATCTCGCGGCGGGTACCGAATTCCTTCGCGCCCACCGGCCGCACCGAGACGTTGGCGTCACAGCGGAAGGAACCTTCCTGCATATTGCCGTCGCAGACATCAATCCAGCGC
>JBIIZE010000382.1:0-2885 GCA_044346435.1 Burkholderiales bacterium | reverse complement strand
CTTGCCGGCGGCAAACTGCGCATTCTGTTCATTCAGCGCGCGTGTCAGGTCGCCCGGGGTCAGTTTCAGTTGCGCGAGGCGGTCCGGACGTGTCCAGATGCGCATCGCATAGTCTTTTGCGCCGAAAATCTGCACGTTGGTGGTGCCCGGAACGCGTTTCAGTGCATCAAGAATATTCAGTGTGACGTAGTTCGAGATGAACAAATCGTCACGGCTGCCGTCGGGCGAGCTGAAGGCGATGACCTGCAGGAAGGACGATGAGCCTTTTTCGACACTGACGCCCTGGCGCCGGACTTCCAGAGGCAGTCTCGGTTCCGCCTGCTTGACGCGGTTGTTGACGTTCAGCGCCGCGGTATCAATGTCGGTGCCGATGTCGAAGGTGACCTGGATTTCGAGAACGCCGTTCGAGGTCGAGTTCGAGCTCATGTAAAGCATGTGCTCGACGCCGGTGATCTGGTTTTCCAGCGGTGCGGCGACCGTCTGTTCGATCACCTGTGCCGAGGCGCCGGGGTAGACGGCGCGCACGGTGACCACCGGCGGCGCGATTTCCGGGTATTGCGCTATGGGCAGCACGCGCATCGCGGCAAGTCCGGCGAGCACGATGAAAATCGATACCACTACCGCGAAGATCGGGCGGTCTATGAAAAAACGTGACATGGTCTTCAGTCCGCCGGGATCAGGATTTCACAGCCGGTTTGGCCGCGGGTTTTGCATCAGGCTTGTCGCTTGCCGGTTTGCCGTCGGTTTGGGCCGCTGCAGGTTCAGTGACATTGACCGGTGCGCCGGGGCCGATTTTCAGCACACCGTCAACGATCACCCGTTCGCCGGACTTCAGCCCTGAATTAATGACCCAGCCGTCGGCAGCCCAGGCGCCGACTTCCACCGGACGCGGCTCCGCTTTGGATTCGGTATTGACCACGTAGACGAATTTGCCGCCGGGTCCTTCGAGCACGGCGCGCTGCGGCACGACGATGGCTGCCGGCCGTGTCGCGCCTGACAGCGCGATACGCACAAATTCTCCGGCACGTAATTGATTGGCGGGATTGGCAAACTCTGCGCGGGATTCGCTGGTGCCCGTCTGTGTGTTGACCCGGACGTCGCTGAAATTGACGGCGCCGGTTTTGGCGTAATCCCGGCCGTCCCCCATCTTGAGTGTCGCTTTGAGTTTTCCATCGGCCGGCAGTTTGATGCGGCCGGCTTCGACATCGCGACGCAAGGCGAGATGGTCGCGGTCGGAAACGCCAAAAATCACGTACATCGGATCGGTCTGGGTGACGCTGGTCAGCAGCACGCCGGGGCCCGAAACCAGCGTACCTTCGGAGACGGCGCTGCGGCCGGCAACGCCGGTGATCGGCGATTCAACGCGCGTCCATTCCAGGTTGAGGTTAGCCTCGTTGAGCCGGGCTCGAACGCTTTCAAGCTGGGCGCGGGCAATGCGCTCACCGGAGGTCGCATCGTCAAATTCTTTCTGGCTGACGGCTTTGGCCTCGTAGACGGGCTTCAGCCGGGCCAGTTCGCGTTGCGCCTGCTGCAATTGCGCTTCGGCGACACCGAGATCGGCAGCTGCGCGTGCCTGGGCAAGCTTGAACGGCGCGGGGTCGATCGAAAACAGCGATTCGCCCTGACGCACGGTGCTGCCTTCCCTGTAATTGCGTTTGAGCAAAATGCCGCTGACTCTTGCGCGCACTTCCACCTCACGGTAGCCGGCGGTCTGTGCGGTGTATTCCAGCACGACCGGCACGTCGCGCGTTTCAGTGGTGATGACGGATACCGGTGACGGCGGGAAACCACCCGGAGGTCCGCCGGCAGGGCCGCAGGCGGCGATCAGCAACAATGAGGCCGCAATGGCGGCGCGATGGAACGTGCGGGGGCTGAGGTTGTTCATACTGTAGTTTCCCTGAAAGCTGCGCGGCGTGATGTACGCAAGCATACATATGTGGATTCCAGTTTACATACAACCATGAATGTATGTAAAGTGGCGTTTTGATGACAACACCCGGCGGCAGTCCGGGGTATCCGGAGGATCATGGTCAGACGCACAAAAGACGAGGCGATAGAGACCCGCAATCAGATTCTTGATGCGGCAGAGCGGGTATTCAGCGAGCGCGGGGTCTCCCGCACGTCATTAACCGATATCGCAGAGGCGGCTTCGGTAACGCGAGGCGCGATTTACTGGCATTTCAAGGACAAGGCCGAACTGTTCTGCGAGATGGTTGCGCGCGTCACCATGCCGATGGAGGATGCGCCCTGTCAGATCAATCCCGCCGACGTGGCTGATCCGCTGTCAGCGCTGCGCGCCATGCTGGTCGGTATCCTGCAGCGCACTTCAGGTGATGCGCAGGGCCGCCGCGTTTTTCACATCGTGTTCAATAAATGTGAATACGTCGATGAAATGGAAACGGTATGGGAACGTTTTCGTGAAATGCAGGCGGGGTGCCTGCAGCGGCTCGAATCGGGTCTTGTCGCCGCCGTGGCCAAAGGCCAGTTGCCTGCGAAACTGAATACGCATCGCACGGCAGTCGGACTGCATGCCCTGGTCAACGGCCTGATCAGCAAATGGGTGATGGATCCCAAAGCGATGCCGGCCAAGGGCGACGCAGGACAACTCATTGATATTTTCCTCGACAGCCTGCGTGTGCCGCAGGCCGCGAAGCCGCGTTCGCGACGTACCCCGGCTCGGCGTAAGCCGGTGACGGCCCAAAGGCGACGCGCGGCCTAGTTCAAATCAGGAGTCCCATGGGGGCGTGTCGCTGACGATGACCCCATAACGCCGGATGGCCTCGGTGACACGGTCTCTGCTGATGGTGCCTTCATCCGCCAGCGCAGCCAGTGCGGCAATCACGATATGGTGGCGGTCCATTTCAAAAAAGCGCCGCAGGTTTTCC
>JBIIZE010000381.1:0-2886 GCA_044346435.1 Burkholderiales bacterium | reverse complement strand
ATAACCCGTCCTGAACCTCCGGCTGAGGCACCGTCAGCCCGGTAACAATCCGGCGCGTCTGCGCTGAATCCAGCACCATGCGGTCGAGGCTGGTCGCAAAGGCATCAATCGGCAGCAGCGCAGCCATGCGATCCTCCAGTGACAGGGTTTCCAGAGTGTCGAAGGACACCGCTTCGGACAGCGTAAATCCCCCGGCGCTTTCCCGGCTCAACGCCGCCAAATGGGCGCCGCACCCCAGTGCAGCGCCAATATCTTCCGCCAGGACCCGGATATAGGTGCCCTTACTGCACTGCACCCGGATATCCAATATATTTTCTTTAAAATCAATTACTTGTATATCTTCGATGACAATGGATCTTGCCTGACGCTCAATCGTGACACCTTCCCGTGCATAGCTATACAAGGGCTTGCCGGCCACCTTGAGTGCGGAATGCATGGGTGGAATCTGGGTCTGGGCGCCGATAAAACCCGGCAAAACCCTGGCGATGTCTTCCGCCGTCACCGTTACAGGTCGCTGCTCGAGAATTTCGCCTTCGGCGTCACCGGTATTGGTTGTCGCACCCAGACGCAACGAGGCCCGATAGCCTTTTTCGGCATCGAGCAGGAACTGGGAAAATTTGGTCGCTTCGCCGAGTCCGACCGGGAGCAAACCGCTGGCCATCGGATCAAGGGTGCCGGTGTGGCCTGCTTTACGCGCCGAAAACAGCCATTTCACCTTCGATACTGCCTGCTGCGAAGTCAGGCCCAGCGGCTTGTCCAGCAAAAGAACGCCGTTGACGTCCCTGCGCTCGGCGCGAGGCTTGCTCACTGTGGTGATTTGTCGCCTGGCTTGCTGGCGACGGCTTCGTCGATCAGATTCGACAGACGCACGCCGCGCTCGACGGAAACATCGTAGTTGAAACGCAGTTGCGGTACGGTGCGCAGCTTCATCACCTTGGCCAGCGAACTGCGCAGAAAACCCGACGCGTGATTCAATGCGCGTTCGGCCGCCTCTTGCTGCACCGGTTCGCCCAAGGCGGTAAAAAACACTTTTGCGTGTTCATTATCCTGCGTCACCTCGACATCGGTGATGGTGATCAGGCCGACGCGCGGATCCTTGAGCTCCATGCGAATGATCTCGGAGAGTTCGCGCTGGATCTGGTCGGCAATGCGCCGACCGCGGGGATAATCTTTAGGCATGCGGCAACTGCTCCGGAAAACCAGCCGGGCACGCCGGAAGGCGTACCCGCAAAACGCGACGGTTACAGAGACCTCGCCACTTCAACAACTTCGTATATCTCCAGCTGGTCGCCTTCCTTGATGTCATTGAAGTTCTTCAGTGACAGGCCGCATTCGAAGCCGGCCTTGACCTCGCGCACATCGTCCTTGAAACGCTTCAGCGAATCCAGCTCGCCTTCGTGGATGACCACGTTATCGCGCAACAGACGAAGCTTCGAGCTGCGGCGGATAAGACCCTCAAGCACATAACAGCCGGCAACGGCGCCAACCTTGGAGATGCGGAAGACCTGGCGAATTTCCACCAGACCCAATGTGCTTTCCTTGCGTTCCGGCGACAGCATGCCGGTCAGCGCAGCTTTGATCTCGTCGACTGCGTCGTAAATGATGTTGTAGTAACGGATATCGACGCCACTGCTCTCTGCGAGCTTGCGTGCAGCCGCATCGGCGCGGGCATTAAAGCCGATGACGACAGCTTTGGAGGCCAGCGCCAGATTGATATCGGACTCGGTAATGCCGCCGATAGCCGCATGCACGATGTTGACTTTGACCTCTTCCGTCGACAGTTTGCCCAGCGCGTGAGTCAGACCCTCGTAAGAGCCCTGCACGTCGGCCTTGATGATCAGGGACAGGGTCTTGACCTCACCCTCGCCCATTTGATCGAACATGTTTTCAAGCTTGGCTGCCTGCTGCTTGGCCAGCTTGACGTCACGATACTTGCCCTGACGGAAGAGTGCGATTTCGCGCGCTTTGCGCTCGTCGCCCAACACCATGACTTCAGCGCCTGCGGCAGGTACATCGGACAAACCAAGAATTTCGACCGGAATCGAAGGGCCGGCGGAATCAATCGTGGCTCCCGCTTCGTTAAGCATGGCGCGGACACGACCGAACACTGCGCCTGCCAGCACGATATCGCCGCGCTTCAATGTGCCTGACTGAATCAGTACTGTTGCCACGGGGCCACGGCCTTTATCAAGTCGCGACTCCACAACGATACCCTTGGCAGGCGCGTCTTTGGGCGCACGCAATTCAAGCACTTCAGCTTGCAGGAGAATGCGTTCCAGCAGACTGTCGATCCCCTGCCCGGTACGGGCGGAAACCTCGACAAACATCGTATCGCCGCCCCATTCTTCAGGTACGACTTCCTGCGCAGCCAGATCCTGCTTGACCCGCTCAGCATTCGCTTCCGGTTTGTCGATCTTGTTCAGCGCCACGATCAGCGGCACCTTTGCCGCCTTGGCGTGATGAATCGCTTCGGCCGTCTGCGGCATTACGCCGTCATCGGCCGCCACAACCAGAATAACCAGGTCGGTAACCTTGGCGCCACGTGCACGCATCGCCGTGAATGCTTCATGGCCCGGCGTATCAAGGAAAGTAATCATGCCGCGCGGCGTTTCAACATGATAAGCGCCAATGTGCTGCGTAATACCCCCCGCCTCGCCAGTCGCCACCTTGGTTCGACGAATGTAATCCAGCAGCGAGGTTTTGCCATGGTCCACATGACCCATGACAGTAACTACGGGCGCTCGTGGCTCGGCTACAACCTCAACATGCCCTTTGGACGGTTCCGCAAGATAGGCATCCGGCTCGTCGAGTTTGGCGCGCTTGCCGACATGACCCATTTCCTCAACAAGGATGATGGCCGTGTCCTGATCGAGAACCTGGTTGATG
>JBIIZE010000380.1:0-2890 GCA_044346435.1 Burkholderiales bacterium | reverse complement strand
AGGCGGGTTTGGCGGCATCGGGTTCGATGATCTTGCGCAGGCGAGAGACCTGCACGTCGATCGAACGGTCGAAGGCGCCGAACTCGCGGCCACGCGCGAGTTCCATCAGCTTGTCGCGGGACAGCGGCGTGCGCGGGTGTTCAACCAGTACTTTGAGCAGCGCAAATTCACCGGTGGTCAGCGACTGGTCTTCACCATGGCGCGACAGCGTGCGTGTTCCCAGATTGAGGCGGAACTCGCCGAACTCGATGACCTGCGCGGCCCCGCCGGGTGCTCCCGGCGGGGCCGCGGGCGGCTGGCGGCGCAGTACGGCCTGAATACGTGCGACCAGTTCGCGCGGATTGAAGGGCTTGGGCAGGTAATCATCGGCGCCGAGTTCGAGCCCGACAATACGGTCCACATCGTCGCCCTTGGCGGTGAGCATGATGATCGGCAGCGTTTCACCACCGCCGCGCAGCCGGCGGCAGATCGACAGGCCGTCTTCGCCGGGCAACATCAGGTCGAGAATCATCAAATCGTAGCGCTCGCGGGCCAGATAGCGGTTCATTTCCACAGCATCGGCGACCACACGCACGGCGTAACCCTGCTCGGTGAGATAGCGGTTGAGCAGATCGCGCAGGCGTATATCGTCATCAACGACAAGAATCCGGGTTTTTGTCTGGTTCATGGCGCAATCGTAGCCAGTTCAGCGGCGTCCGGCCATGGCCCGGCAACAAAGTCTTACAAATTACCTGCATGCCGGCAGCGGACCCGGGCTTAGCATCGGCATTGGACGCGGTGCGGAAGCACATTCAACCGGCAACACTTGCTTACATAATGACCGCAGGTCGAAACAGTCTGGTTACAGGTCGCGTCGATGATGATCTCAACGCTCCGATGGGGCGTTGCCGGGGAGTATTCCGGCATAACCCGAAAACATGGAGGTCATGATGATATATACCGGCATGGAAGGTCGTCCGGAGCACCGGCGACGAAGTCGCGGCCTGTACGGCGGATGCAGCCTGCAGGCCTTCACGGATTACAATCTATGCCAGGGTGCCGGCGTGAATCGCGGGTGGCAGCAATCATAGGGAGCTTGGTGCATGAAAGTCTGGCTGGTCATTGTTCTGGGGTGGGCGGTGCTGCAGGCAGGACCGGCGGTTGCCGGTCCGTGGCGCGACCTGCTGTCGGTCCAGAGCCAGGGACGGCCGGAACGCGCGGAGCGCGGGCCGCAGCGGCAGCGCGACACGCCGCCGCCGGACCGGCAGCAGCGGCCGCAGCGCTTGTCGGACGACGAGCGCCGTGACTTGCACCGTGATCTCGACAAGGCGCGACGGGAGATTTACCAGCCGCGCCGTGAACGTTAAACGATATTTGAAAAGGATTTGATGATGAACATGCGACTGATGTTGTTGGTGGGTGCAATGATGGCAATGCCGGCGTTTGCGGCGGATGGCGCAAAGGCCGGTGAAGGTCCCCGCGGGCCGCATCACGAGGCGTGCAAGGCGGATCCGGCGAAATGCCAGCAGGAACGCAAGGCGCAGCGTGAAAAAATGTGCGCTGAAAATCCGGAACGCTGCAAGGAAATGAAAGCCAAAGCCGAGGAGCGCCGCGCACAGTGCAAGGCGGATCCGGCGAAGTGCCAGCAGGAACGCAAAGCGCAGCGCGAGAAGATGTGCGAGCAGAATCCGGAGCGTTGCAAGGAGATGAAGGCCAAGGCGGAAGAGCGTCGGGCGCAGTGCAAAGCCGATCCGGCGAAATGCCAGCAGGAGCGCAAGGCGCATCAGGAAAAGATGTGCGCAGATAACCCCGAGCGCTGCAAGGAGATGAAAGCCCGGGCGGAAGAACGCCGTGCACAATGCCAGGCGGATCCTTCGAAATGCCGTCCGCAGGGGCCCGGCGTCCCGACGCAGCCGCGTACCTGACCGGCAATCCGTCATCAACGGCCGCAACCGGAAGGGGCGGCCGTTTTTTTGCGCCTGCAATGGCCAATTTTGCATTTCAGTTCGCCGTGCCGGTTCGCATATGGCGAAATCGGGTTTTGGGCTTTTTCGGGTAATTCATATAACCACATGTTTTTAAAGTAATTTTTAGAAATCTGCCGTCCATGGCTCTGGAGTGCCTCGCTTTTAGGCAGTTGCGAACGCTAGAATGACAGCCGCAATCCACCGGTAACCTGCGCGACAAGGGAAAACCCGCGACGCGCCAAGGACTTACAACAAGAGCAAAAGGGGATCAGGCACCATGCTGGCAACGCGCATCAGACAAAAAGACGGTCTGTTTTACTTCGCGAGCTATCCGGCCAAGGAGGTACTGGAGCGGGTACGGTTTATCAGCCGGTTTTACGGCGAAGGTGAGGAGATCACGCCGCAAAGCCTGCCCCAGCAGGACGAGATTGCCCAGTTCATTTCCCGTATCGAGCGCACCGATGAGGCCTTTCAGCGGCAGATGTCCAAGGCCAAGGTCCGCCAGTTGCGCAACTTTTATGAAATGGCGGTGAGCCAGCCGCCGATTCCCGGCACCGTGTTGCTGTTTACCTCGGACGAGCTGCGCTTTCAATGTTTGTCCGGTCAGGACTCGGTCGGTCACCTGTCTGAGCCGGCCTCCAAATATCTGATCATCGACGGTCAGCATCGTCTGGCAGCGCTGAAGTTCTATTTGATGGAGCACCCCGCAGAAGCGGCATCCATCAATGTGCCCTGCGTGATTTTTGACGGTCGCAGCGAGGACTTCGCCGCCGAGATGTTCGTCATCATCAATTCAACACCGACCCGCATCAACAAGAGCCACCTGGTTGATCTGTACGAGCGCGTATCCTGGGCTGATCCCGACAAACGCTTTGCCGCGCGCATGGTCGAGGATCTCTATTCGGAAGATGACAGCCCGTTGCAGTACCGCATCAACCGCCTCG
>JBIIZE010000379.1:0-2896 GCA_044346435.1 Burkholderiales bacterium | reverse complement strand
TGCCATAAGGCCTGAGCACTAATCGACCACGACTTGCGTTGCATCAAATTTCTTTCCTGTCACGGCCTTGATAATGGCCTCACGTCGAAATCACCAGCCTGCTGTTTTTCGTGGTGGTTGCCGACCGGACAATAACAATCAGGATCAGGAGAACGCCATGTTGAAAAAGCTCATCCCCACCCTTGCACTGGCAGCGGCAATCACGACCCCCGCGCTCGCGCAGAACGTGACCTACACCAAGGATATTGCGCCGGTGTTCAAGGAATACTGTTCTGAATGCCACGGTGACGGTGCACCGCTGTTCAAGGAATTCAAGAAACAGGAAGAGAAGTTCACCAAGGAAAAGATCGGTCCGCGCATGGACTCCTATCCGCTCTTGATCACCCACATTGCCTATCCCGAGACCGGCGCCATCCAGCGCAGGCTGGATGACGGCAAGGCCAGCCCCGGCGGCAAACCCGGCAACATGTACCGTTACCTCGGCGGCGATGACCAGGAGCGGCAGAAGAATCTGGCGCTGTTCAAGGCCTGGCTGGGTGACGGCGCATGGAACCTCAACCGTTGGGCTGCGCGCGGCGACGTGCCGGCGGTGACCAAGGAACAGCTGGACAAGCTGAAGCTGGCCTACTAAACCGGCATCAGTGGCAACAAAAACGGCGTGCCCTTACGGGTCACGCCGTTTTTTTCGCCCTTAGAGGGCTGAGCGGCAGCAAACTCAGGCGAGTTTGGTGGCTCCGGCAGCGGCAATCGCCTGGATTTCGGCGTCACCATAACCGGCTTCACGCAGGATCTCCGCGCTGTGTTCGCCCAATCTCGGCGCCGGGCGGTGTGGCATCTCATCCGCGCCCGACCAGTGGCTGGCCAGAGTCATTTCACGCAGCCGGCCTTCGCTGGGGTGATCGCTTTCGCGGAAGAAACCAACGGCCTCCAGATGCGGGTCGTTCAGCACGTCACCGACCGTTTTCATCGGTGCCGACGGGATGTCCGCTTCGCGCAGCAGTTTTTCCCATTCCGCGTTGCTGCGCAATTTCAGGTGTTCGGCGGCGAAGGCATAAACCTCTGCGATATTGCGCGAACGCGCTTCGTGGCTGCTGAAGCGCGGGTCGCTGTCGAACATCCCTTCCTGGCCAATCAGCTTGAAAAAAGAGCGCCAGTGTTTGTCGTTGTAAATAAGAACGCACATATAGCCGTCGCTGGTTTTGTACGGTGCGCGGTTCGGCGCCAGCATGCGCGCGTAGCCATAGGGGCCTTCGGGGGGCTCGAAGGTGTAGCCGCCCATGTGGTCGGCGAGCACCATCTGCGTGACGGTTTCAAACATCGGCACTTCAACCGACTGGCCTTTGCCGGTGCGGCTGCGTGCGAACAGTGCGGTGGTGATTGCATTGACGGCGGCCAGCCCGGTGATGCGGTCGGCAATCGCCAGCGGGGCATAACGCGGCGAAGAGGCGCCGGCTTCGTGAAACAGCGCCGGCATGGCCGACATGCCCTGGATCAGGTCGTCATAGGCGGGTTGCGCGGCGTAGGGTCCGCGCTGGCTGAAACCATAGGCGCCGACATAAATGATTTGCGGATTGATCGCGGCAACTTCCTCGTACGACAGTTTCAGCCGTTTCATCGCCTGCGGCCGCACGTTGTAGAACAGGACGTCGGCGGTTTTGATCAGTTTCTGCAGCGCCGCCAGCCCTTCGGGCTTTTTCAGGTCGAGCACGATCGAACGCTTGTTGCGGTTGTGGTGCAGGAAGATGTGACCCATGGCCTTGTTACGCATTGGCGCGACGTGGCGCAGGATGTCGCCATCGGGAGCCTCGACCTTGACGATATCGGCACCGAGGTCACCCAGCAGCTGGGTGGCAAAGGGGCCCAGAACGACCGAGCTCAGGTCGAGGATGCGTACGTTGTCTAGTGGTTGGGTCAAGCTGGTGCTCCGCAACGGTTGATCAATCCGTGATTGTACAAGATTGACAAACCGTGGCCAGACAGTCGACTTTGGTTTTTGCCGGCTGGTATAAAATCCAAATCAATCTGCAAGTCATTTATTGGAGTTGTCCGGTCATGGGCCTGACCCTTGAAGAATATGAACGCCTGAATCCGCGCTGTGAGGTGGAGCACGAAGGCGTAAAAATGACATTTGCTTCGCCGAGCCAGCTGACCCGCTGGCGGGTGGAGTCCATCCATTCAAAGGAGCCCTGGACTCTGGAGTGGATCGCCGGTTTTACCCCGGGCGAGATCCTGTTGGACTGTGGTGCGAATGTCGGGATGTATACGATATGGGCGGCGGCGACACGGAATGTTTCTGTTTATGCGTTCGAGCCCGAATCGCAAAACTATGCGATTCTGAATCGCAATATCCAGTTGAATGGCCTGCAAGGGCGGGTCAAGGCTTATTGCATGGGGCTTTCTGACCGCTCGGGGCTTTTTGATCTTCATATGGCCGACATGCGCGTCGGCGGATCCTGTCACTCCGTGGGTGAGGCCCTGGATTTCCAGCACAAGCCGCTGCAGGCTGTTTATGTACAGGGTTGCATTGCCGGAACCATCGATGAACTCGTGGCTGACGGCGCCATTCCGGTTCCGAACCACATCAAGATTGATGTTGACGGATTCGAGCCCAAAGTGACCGCGGGGGCACGCAGGACGCTGGCGAATGCCGCGGTGCGCTCGGTTTTGATTGAAACCAACCAGAATCTTCAGGATCACATGGCCATGGTGCGGGAACTGAATGCCCTCGGCCTCATGCATGATCCTGCCCAGGTGCGGCGTGCCGAACGCCAGGATGGAACCTTCAAGGGAGTTGCTGAGTATGTATTCAGACGCTGAACTTCAACTGGCGTACAAGGTCGGGAACGCGCCGTTCAGCATGTTTCCATTCCCGCACTTCTATATCCCGGATATTTTT
>JBIIZE010000378.1:0-2903 GCA_044346435.1 Burkholderiales bacterium | reverse complement strand
CGCGACGAATCGTTGCTGTCCTTCTGCCTTGCGCCCCACGCTCCGTTCACCGTATCCGACGCGACCTTCTCGCAAATCGCCATCTATGCAGCAGAACTCGACCTGCCGGTGCATATTCACCTGCACGAAACCGCACAGGAAATCAGCGACAGCCTGACCGCGCACGGCATGCGACCGATTGAACGCCTGGAAAAACTGGGCCTGCTCGGGCCCGGTCTGATCGCCGTGCATGGCGTACATCTGAATACCGCAGAAATCGAACTGCTGGCCCGGCATGGCTGCTCCGTCGCGCATTGCCCGAGCTCCAACCTCAAACTGGGCAGCGGCATCGCCCCGGTCGGCGCTTTGCTGCAATCCGGGGTAAACCTCGGGCTCGGCACAGACAGCGCGGCCAGCAACAACCGCCTGGACCTGTTCACGGAAATGCGCACTGCCGCATTGCTGGCCAAAGGCATCAGCGGCGACCCCAGGATCATGCCAGCGCATCAGGCACTGGAAGCCGCCACCCTGGGCGGCGCCCGGGCACTGGGCCTGCACGATCAAATCGGCTCGATCACACCCGGAAAATGGGCAGACCTGACAGCAGTGAACCTGTCTGCCACAGAACTGTCTCCCTGTTACGACCCTTTATCGCATCTGGTCTATGCTGCAGGCCGCGAACACGTAACCGATGTATGGGTTGCCGGCCAAAGGCGGGTTGCCAACCGCGTGTTGCTGGATCTTGATGAAAGCGCACTCACTGCCCGCGCCACCCACTGGAAAAACAAACTGCATCCATCATGAATACCAACGTCGATCCGGCAGAACTGGAAAAATTCAGCGCCCTCGCACACCGCTGGTGGGATCCGCAAAGCGAGTTCCGCCCGCTGCACGAGATCAATCCGCTGCGACTTGAACATATCGACCGCATCGCCGCGCTTCAGGGAAAAACGGTGCTCGACGTCGGCTGTGGCGGCGGAATTCTTTCAGAAGCCATGGCTGCACGCGGTGCCCAGGTCACCGGTATCGACCTCGCGGACAAACCGCTGAAGGTGGCGCAACTGCATCTGCTCGAATCCGGTCAACAGGTGAATTACCGGCAGATCGCCGTTGAAGAACTCGCCACGGAAGCGCCCGGGAGTTTTGACGTCGTGACCTGCATGGAAATGCTGGAGCATGTGCCGGACCCTGCGGCGGTCGTCCGCGCCTGTGCCGCGCTGCTGAAACCGGGCGGACATGCTTTTTTCGCCACCTTGAACCGCAACCCCAAGTCCTACCTGTTTGCCATCATCGGCGCAGAGTACGTGCTCAACATGCTGCCGCGGGGCACCCACGACTATGAGCGCTTCATCAAGCCCTCAGAGTTGTCATCGACATGCCGCAGCGCCGGACTCGAGACCATCAATCTGATCGGCATGACATACAACCCCTTCACCAAGGTCTACGCGCTTGAAGCGGACACCGACGTCAACTACATCCTCAGCACACGAAAACCGGCACAGTCATGATGCGCGCCGTATTGTTCGATCTGGACGGCACCTTTGCCGATACCGCCCCTGATCTGGGACGTGCAGTCAATCTCATGCGTGCAGCCCGGGGCATGGCGCCTGTCGCACTGTCCGAGACCCGCCGCGTGACCTCGCTGGGCGCACGCGGTCTTCTGGGAGTGGGCTTCGGCATGGGTCCTGAACATGCCGATTATCCCGCCATGCGTGACGAGTTCCTGCAGATTTACGAAAACAACCTTTGCTGCGAAACGCGTCTGTTTCCCGGCATGGCTGAACTGGTGGACCAGCTCGAGTCCGATGGTCTGCGCTGGGGCATCGTCACCAACAAGGCTGAACGCTTTGCGCTGCCGCTGATGCAACAGTTGGGCTATCGCAGTCGGGCAGGTTGCATCATCGGCGGCGATACTACCGGAAAAATGAAGCCTCACCCCGCCCCGCTGCTGGCCGCCGCAGACGTTCTGGCGCTGCCCCCGTCAAGCTGCATTTATGTCGGTGATGACGAACGCGATATTGTCGCCGGCAATGCCGCTGGCATGAAATCCATTGCCGTTCGGTTCGGCTACCTTAACGGCAGCAATCCGGATCAATGGGGAGCCGCAGCCGTCGTCGACACAGCGGCCGAAATTCTTCAGCATATTCATCTCAAACCCTGATTGTTGATCAGGCAACCGGTCGATGATGCGTGACATTCAGTCACGCCACGGTGGTGCATAAAGAAGACCCATGTGAGTATCGCTTCCCATGCGATACCTTTCCTGGCTGATTGCGCTTCTTCTGCTGCAAGCCATACCGCCCGGCGTTATGCCGCCGGCCATTGCGGCGGGGCCAGACGCTGTAACAAATACAAATACAAACTCAGATATCCACGCCGTCACCAAAGTCGGCGACGGCCAGGCGGGGTATGTCCATTATTTCCTGATTACCCATCCCGACGGCACCCTCGAAGAACAGGTGGGCATCGAGCTGGAAGATCAACGGATTGCCTGGTCTTTTCCGGGCGCCGGGGTCATCGTCTCCGAGTTCATCCATAACGGCATTCTTGTCGTTGACGGTCAAAAATTCTTCATCGAGCACCTGCATGGAATCCGCCCCTTCAGAACCAGTGCGGAAATGCAAATACTTCGACGCGAACTCGGTTCTCGCGTCGCTTTCTGGATTGATAACGAAACACCTTATTGCGTAATGCGCCAGCCGGAAGAACCGTTCTGCCTGAATTGCGGCGATTTTATCGCCCGCATCCTGTTTCCCGGCTCCACACCGCAATTGATCGGACTGCCGGAGGCTTTCACGCGCGCACTCCCGGACATGCCCACCACAGATGACTTGTTGATCTACATGCTCGGGCTGCACGAACTGCCCGATGCCCAATCCAGAATCCAGCAACTCTCCAGGCTGAAATTGCCGGAAAGCCTTCGC
>JBIIZE010000377.1:0-2906 GCA_044346435.1 Burkholderiales bacterium | reverse complement strand
AAACATTGATGCGCTGGAAGTCGAAATTGAAAAGGTATTCGCCACGCAGCCGACCGCCCATTGGGTCGAAAAACTCGACGCAGCGCAGGTGCCCGGCGGCCCGGTCTATACCTACAAGCAGATCCTGTCCGATGCGCACATCAAGGCGCGCGACATGGTCATTGAATATGACCACCCGAAAATCGGCCGCATGAAATCGATCGGCATCCCGGTCAAATCCAGCGGCGAACTCACCGCCGTCCGCCAGCCCGCACCCTGGCTGGGACAACATTCCACGGAAACCGCGCGCGATCTCGGCATGGCAACGGATGAAATCGAAACCCTGTTTGCCGAAGGCGTGCTCTACGACAAATACCGCGGCGAATCTGCCGCCTGAGGAGGCTCCATGTCCACTGCCTGGTTGCTGCTGATTGCCGCGGGACTGCTGGAAGTGGTCTGGGCCATCGGCCTCAAATACACCGAAGGGTTTTCCCGGCTTGTACCCAGCGTGATCACCATCGCTGCGATGATCGCCAGCGTCTGGCTGCTGGCCATGGCGCTGAAATCTATTCCGGTCGGCACCGGTTATGCGGTATGGACAGGTATCGGCGCCGTGGGCACCGCCATCCTCGGCATCATCCTGTTTAACGAAGCGGCAACCATTGCCCGCATCGCCTGCATCGGGCTGATCGTTGCCGGCATATTCGGCCTGAAGCTGGTCTCCAGCAGTAGCTGAAGACAGGCTGGAACTATTTCGCCGGGGCAGCTGCTGCTGGTGCGGGCGCTTCCGTAACGGCTGCAGGCGCCGGTTCCGAAACGTATTCATCCATAACGCCCTCCAGTTCGCACTGGTCGCGGCCTCGGGTCACCGTCAGGCTGCCGGTGATCTTGCCGGGCATGCCGCAGAAACGTTCACGGTCAATGTCACGGAACAGGAATTTCACGAACTGTTTTTCGTGGTCGATCAGGAATGAACCCTTCTCTTCCTTGAGCGTGACGACCGTGACGTGACCGGTGTCTTCCCAGTTGCTGTAGGCGTCATCGCGCACGATATGCACCGAACAGGTCCTGGGTTTCCACTTCGAGTAATAGGCGATGCTCTTGGTGCGGCCGCCGATCAGTTCCACCGCAATACGCGCATGACGGTCCTCGGTGCCGAGCTTGCACGTCAGCTTCTCCAGTTTGCCCTTCATCACCGTTGATGCCGGTTTCTGCTGCGACTTGTCGCAACACGGCTTCTTCGCCGTGGCATTCTGCGGCGCGGGTTGCTGGGCTGCCGCTGACGTGGGCAGCAGCACCGAGAAAGCAATATAAGCTATTGTTTTAAATGATAAATATTTCATTGTCAGTATTAAAAAACAACGGCATTAAATCGCTGCCACGATGGCATCACCCATCTCTTTGGTACCCGCCTTGCCACCCAGATCACCGGTCAGGTTTTTACCTTCGGCAACCACCTTGTCGACCGCAACATCAATCAGCTTCGCTGCCGCCGTGGCTTTGGGATCATTGCGCGTGCGGCCCAGCCATTCAAACAGCATCATGCCGGACATGATCATCGCATAGGGATTGGCAATGTTCTTGCCGGCGATGTCCGGGGCCGAACCGTGCGTGGCCTGCGCCATCGCCTGCTTCTCGCCGACCACCAGTCCCGGCGCGAGGCCGAGACCGCCAACGAGCCCCGCCCCCAGATCGGTCATGATGTCGCCGAACTGGTTGGTGGTGACCACCACGTCATACTGCTGCGGCTTCATCACCGCCTTCATCGCGAAGCCGTCGATCAGCACTTCTTCGAACTCGACATCCGGATAGTTCTTCGCCATCGCGCGGCACTCGCGCGCGAACATGCCGCAGACCAGGCGATAGACCGGTTCCTTGTGCAGCGCGGTGACCTTCTTGCGTTTGCGCGTGCGTGCGATCTCGAAAGCTTCACGCGCCACGCGGCTGGCGCCCTTGCGGGTGACCACACGCATGCCGACGGCGATTTCGTCATTGGGCTGGAATTCACCGGCGCCGGCGAACACCACACTGCTCGACTGCATGCCCTCGGTGGTCTCGCGCAGGAACACGATGTCGACGTTTTTGTGCAGCGACGGCAGGTTGGGATAGGACTTCACCGGCTTGACGTTGGCGAATAACTCGAACTTCTTGCGCAGCGGCGGATTGATCCAGGTGTTGTCGGTTCGGGGGTAGGCGTTGTGGCCGATGGGGCCCTGAACCCAGCCGTCCACCGTTTTCAGCGTTTCAACGGTGATCTCCGGCATGGTATGGCCATGGGATTCATGCCCCTTCCTGCCGATCGGCAGCGGCAGCCACTCGATCTGCAGGCCTGCCTTGGCCGCAGCCGCCTTCATCACCTTGACGCACTCCGGCACCACTTCCAGTCCGATGTCGTCGCCTTCGAGTATTCCCAGTTTGTACACTTGACCCGCTCCTCTAGATAATCCGCTTTGTTTTCAGCCGTTTTCCGGCGCCGTGTTTTTCTGCAGCTTATTCGGTAATGTCGCCGATCTGCTTGACCACCTGCACGAAACGTTCGTTCTGCTCGCGCATGAACGTCGCAAAATCTTCGGGCGAACTGCTGACGATGACCTCGGCTCCGCTGTCGTTGACGCGTTTGATCACTTCAGGATCGGCCATGGTCTTCACCGCAGCGGCGAACATCCGGTCGATCACCGCGCGCGGCGTGCCGGTCGGGAAATACACCCCCTGCCAGGAACCGGTCTTCATGTCCTTGTAACCCAACTCCGGCATGGTCGGCACATCGGGCAAGGCCTTGACGCGCCGGACCGCGGACACACCGAGGATTTTCATCTTGCCGTTGCGTACATGGGGCATCACCGAAGCGATGCTGACAAAAGCCACGCCGACCTCGCCCGTCAACAATGCAGTGGCTGCAGCGCCGGCACCGCCTTTGTAAGGAATAT
>JBIIZE010000376.1:0-2915 GCA_044346435.1 Burkholderiales bacterium | reverse complement strand
TCGGGAATTTATCGCCGATGTAGAAGGCCATGCCCGAGGGCGCAATCGACGGCACCCAATAATGCAGCGGCTGTTCCATGCCGGCTTTTGTATTGCCTTCACCGATTCTGGTGCCGATACCGTAGTTGACGCCGTAACTGATCACCGGCCAACCGTAGTTGCGGCCGGCGCGCATCACGTTGACTTCATCGCCGCCCTGCGGGCCGTGTTCATGGGTCCACAGTTCCCCCGTCTGCGGATGCAGCGCTGCGCCCTGCATATTGCGGTTGCCCAGCGTGAACTTCTCAGGTTTCGCGCCGGCGCGGTTCACGAAGGGATTGTCGGCGGGAACGCGGCCGTCGTCGTGCAAACGGATCACCGAACCGGCGTGATCATCGAGCTTTTGCGCGCGCGGCATGTCGCCGCGGTCGCCGAGGGTCAGATAGACCATGCCCTTGCCGTCGAACACGATGCGTCCGCCGAAATGATGGCCGGCACGCGTTTTCGGTTCCATGCTGAACAGCACCTGCACATTGCTCATGCGATAGCCGTCGAGTTTTCCGCGCGCCAGCGCCGTGCCCCAGCCTCCCGGACCGGGGGCGTTGTAGGCCCAATAGATCCAGCCGTTTTTGTCGAACTGCGGGTGCAGCACCACGTCGAACAGTCCGCCCTGGCCGCTGGCGATGATCTCGGGCAGGCCTTCGACCGGTTTCGGGTCCAGTTTGAAATCCTGACTGACGATGCGCAGCCGCCCTTCGCGCTCGGTCACCAGCATCCGGCCATCGGGCAGGAAGGCGATGGACCAGGGGTTCTGCAGGCCGCGCACCAGCGTGACCACGCGGAAGGCGTGTTTCTCGGATTGCACGGTTTGCGCGAGGGCCGGCGCATTCACCACGGCAACAAGACACATCAGGGTCAGCAATCTGCGCATGAGGGGATTTCCAAGGGAAGCGTCAGGGGGCGCGTTTATAATAGCGCCCTTTTCACGGCGGCCTCCGATGTCCCTGCTTCAGCTGCCCGCTCCCGGGCAGCGCACCAGCACCGCACTGCTGCACGGTTCCAGCGACGCCCCTGCGCTCGCCGCGCTGGCGGCCCGCGCTCGCCCGCTGCTGGTGCTGACGGAGTCGGCGTGGCAGGCACAACGACTGCTGCAGGAGATTCCCTTCTTTGCACCGCAGCTCCGGGTACACATGCTGCCGGACTGGGAAACGCTGCCCTACGATCACTTCTCGCCGCACCATGATCTGGTGTCGGAACGGCTGGCGACGCTGTGCCAGATGGTGCGCGGCGACTTCGACATCGCGCTGGTGCCGGTAACCACGGCGCTGTACCGCATGGCGCCGGTGGACTTCATCACCGCCAATACCTTTTATTTCCGTCAGGGCGCAAAACTCGGCGCCGATGCGCTACGCCACCAGCTGACGCTGGCCGGTTACAACCATGTCACCCAGGTGGTTGCGCCCGGTGAATACAGTTTCCGCGGCGGACTGATCGATCTCTACCCGATGGGCAGCCCGCTGCCCTACCGCATCGATCTCTTTGACGAGACCATTGATTCGATCCGCAGCTTCGACGTCGACAGTCAGCGTTCGATCATGAAGGTGCCGGAAGTACGCCTGTTGCCGGCGCGCGAATTCCCGATGGATGAAGAAGCGCGCACCGCTTTCCGCCAGCGCTTCCGTGAACGCTTCGAAGGCGATCCGTCGCGCAGCCAGGTCTACAAGGATGTGTCGAAAGGCATTCCCACCGCGGGCATCGAGTATTACCTGCCGGTGTTTTTTGACAGCACGGCGCTGGTCACCGACTACCTGCCGAAAGAACCCACGGTCTGCCTGCGCCCCGGCATCACCGAGGCCATCGACGAATTCTGGGCGGATACCCGTGGCCGCCATGCGATGGTGCGCGGCGATCTCGCCAATCCGGTTCTGCCGCCGCAGGAACTGTTCCTCACTGAAGACGCCTTCTTCGGTGCGATCAAACCCTTCGCGCGCATCGATCTCGCGACGATTGCGCCGGCGGTTGTCGGCTCACCCGCGGCCGAGCTGGAATTCAATAATAAAAACAATGATTTACTGAATACCGCCACCTCACCGCTGCCGCCGCTGCATGTCGAACGCCGCGCCGATGATCCGCTGCACCGGCTGCGTGTTTTTGTCGACAGTTACGCGGGACGCATCCTGGTGCTCGCCGAAACCCTCGGCCGCCGTGAAACCATGCTCGAGTATTTCGCCGAGTACGGCTTGAAACCGGCGCAGGTCACCGACTGGGCGCAGTTCAACGCGAGCAATGAACATTTCGTGTTGGGCGTCGCACCGCTGAGCAACGGCTTCATCGACACCGCGGCGCAGGTCGCGATCATTACCGAGAACGAGCTGTATGCCTCCCAGGTCCGTCAGCGCGCCGTGCGCGACGCCAAACGCGCCTCACCCGAAGGCATGCTGCGCGACCTGTCCGAGGTCAAGGTCGGCGATCCGGTAGTGCACGAGCAGCACGGCATCGGCCGCTACCTCGGCCTGCAGAGCATGGACCTCGGCGAAGGTGCGACCGAATTCCTGACGCTGGAATACGCCAACAACGACAAGCTCTATGTGCCGGTCTCAAGCCTGCACCTGATCAGCCGCTACAGCGGCGCGGCGCCGGAACAGGCGCCCCTGCACCAGCTGGGCAGCGGCCAGTGGGACAAGGCCAAACGCCGCGCCGCCGCACAGGTGCGCGATACAGCCGCCGAACTGCTGGCGATTTATGCGCAGCGCGCCGCGCGCGAAGGGTATGCCTTCAACCTGAAGCCGCATGACTACGAAGCCTTCGCTGAAGGTTTTCCCTTCGAGGAAACCGCCGATCAGGCCGCAGCCATCACCGCAACGATTGATGACCTCAAAAGCAGCAAGCCGATGGACCGGCTGGTCTGCGGCGATGTCGGCTTCGGCAAGACCGAA
>JBIIZE010000375.1:0-2916 GCA_044346435.1 Burkholderiales bacterium | reverse complement strand
CAACACCATCCTGATTTCGATCAATGGTCTGGCCGGTTACGCATTGGCGGCTGAATCCGACAAGTGGATGGCTACCTTGCCTGTTACGGCTTATGTCGTCGGCGCCGCGCTGACGACAATCCCGGTGTCGCAATTGATGCGGCGGGTAGGTCGCGTCAACGGGTTTTCGATCGGTACGCTGATCGGCATTCTGGGCGCACTGCTTTGCGGTTTTGCGGTTTACAGCCACAGTTTCTGGACCTTGTGCATGGGTACGCTTGTGATGGGCATCTACAACGCATCCGGACAGTACTACCGGTTCGCCGCGGCCGATGTAGCCAGTTCAGAATTCAAGAGCAAGGCCATTTCGCTGGTGATGGCAGGAGGGCTGGTCGGCGGCATCCTGGGACCACAGACCAGCAAACTGACCAAGGACATGCTGCCGGCAGAGTTCCTCGGCAGCTATCTTGCACTGATCGGATTCTGCGTCGTCGCCTTGGCACTGCAACGGATGATGGACATTCCGCGCCTGACTGCAGCCGAGCAAAAGGACCAGGGACGGCCGCTGGCCGAGATTGCCCGGCAACCGGCGTTTATTGTTGCGGTGCTCAGCGGCATGATCGGTTACGGTGTGATGAATCTGCTGATGACGGCGACGCCGCTGGCGATGCAATCCTGTGCTCATCCATTCAGTGATGCGGCTTTTGTCATCCAGTGGCACGTGATAGCGATGTTTGCACCATCATTTGTCACCGGATCACTGATCAAACGTTTCGGCGTGCGCACCATCATGTTCACCGGCGTGCTGCTGAGCCTGTCCTGTGTGGCAATTGCCTTGAGCGGCGTGGAAGTCATGCATTTCTGGATCGCCCTGATGCTGATCGGCGTCGGCTGGAATTTCATGTACCTGGGCGGCACGACGCTGCTGACAGAAACCCATACGCCTGCAGAAAAAGCCAAGGTGCAGGGCGCCAATGACATGGCCATTTTCATCACCATGGCGATCAGCTCGGCGTCCTCAGGCTGGCTATTCTCTGCACGTGGTTGGGAAATCATGAATTACGGCGCCGTTCCATTCCTCCTGCTGACCGGTTTGGCCATTGTTTTCCTGAAGGGCGGCAAGCGTCCGTTAGCCGCCTGATGCCGGATTGTGGTGTTTTGAGGTAAAATTCACGGCTAAACAGGCAGAGCGGAAACCTGATTATTTCGCTTTGCCTTTGTTTTTTTCATAAAAATCAACGTGTTCTGTAAGAGGAGCCTCTGATGAACCAGCCCGCGACCAAAGCGCAGATTGCGCCGACGATGGACGCACCGGCTTATGTCACGCACGCCAAGCTGAAAGCTTGGGTGGCGGAAGTCGCAAAAATGACCAAACCCGATCGCATTGTCTGGTGCGACGGTTCCCAGGAAGAATACGACCGTCTGTGCAACGAAATGGTCGCAGCCGGCACCCTGATCCGCCTGAACCAGGAAAAACGCCCGGGTTGTTTCCTCGCCCGTTCGGATCCTGATGACGTGGCGCGCATGGAAGACCGCACCTTCGTCTGCAGCAAAAACAAGGACGATGCCGGTCCGAACAACAACTGGATGGCGCCTGAGGAAATGAAGGCGACCATGAGCAAGCTGTACGACGGCTGCATGCGTGGCCGGACGATGTATGTCATCCCGTTCAGCATGGGACCTCTGGGCTCGCATATTGCCCACATCGGCGTTGAATTGACGGATTCCGCCTATGTCGTAACCAGCATGCGCATCATGACCCGTATCGGCCGCAAGGTTCTGGATATTCTGGGCGCTGATGGTGAATTCGTACCTTGCCTGCATTCAGTGGGCATGCCGCTTCAGCCCGGTCAGAAAGACATTCCCTGGCCGAGCAGCAAGGAACACAAGTTCATTACCCACTTCCCGGAAGAAAAGCTGATCTGGTCTTTCGGCAGTGGCTATGGCGGCAATGCGCTCCTGGGCAAGAAATGTTTCGCGCTGCGTATCGCCTCGATCATGGCGAAAGAGCAGGGCTGGCTGGCTGAACATATGCTGATCCTCGGCATCCAGCCCCCCAACGGTAAAAAGCATTACATCGCAGCCGCCTTCCCCAGCGCCTGCGGCAAAACCAATCTGGCCATGCTGGTCCCGCCGAAAGCACTTGAGGGATGGAAAGTCACCACCATCGGCGAAGATATCGCCTGGATCAAGCCGGGACCTGACGGCCGTCTGTATGCGATCAATCCCGAGTCGGGTGCCTTCGGTGTTGCACCGGGTACTTCCGTGGATACCAATGCAAACTGTCTGGCTGCGCTGAATAAAAACACCATCTTTACCAACGTCGCGATGACCGACGATGGCGACGTGTGGTGGGAAGGTCTGACCAAAGAACCGCCCAAGCACCTGATCGACTGGACCGGAAAATCCTGGACCCCGGACAGCGGTCGTCTGGCGGCTCACCCGAACTCGCGTTTCACGGTGCATGCATCGCAGATTCCGTGCATGGATGACGACTGGGAAAACCCTACCGGCGTACCGATCAGCGCTTTCCTGTTCGGTGGCCGCCGCACGACCACCGTGCCGCTGGTTACCGAAGCCAAGGACTGGAAACACGGCGTTTACCTCGCTGCGACGATGGCTTCCGAAACCACGGCCGCGATCGTCGGCAAGGTCGGTGTGGTGCGCCGCGATCCGTTCGCGATGCTGCCGTTCTGCGGTTATCACTTCGGCGATTACTTCAAGCATTGGCTGAACGTGGGCAGCAAGGTCAAGCAGCCACCGAAGATTTTTGCAGTGAACTGGTTCCGTCGCGACTCCAATGGCAAGTTCATGTGGCCCGGCTTCGGCGACAACATGCGCGTACTGAAATGGGTGGTCGAACGCTGCGAAGGCAAGGCTGGTGCAACCGAAACCCCCATCGGCAACATGCCACGCTATGAAGACATGGAATGGAAC
>JBIIZE010000373.1:0-2925 GCA_044346435.1 Burkholderiales bacterium | reverse complement strand
CATTTAAAAAGTATTTAAAAACATAAGGTTAGTGATTCCCGGTAACTTTCGCCTCCTGCGCATCATCATTCGATAGCCGGAGGGATCCCTGATCCGGCAAGCAGGGCCCGTGCTGTTATGCCGCATCAGCGCCCGTACATTCTGTTGCGGAACTGCTCCCATGCACTCCCGGCTTGCGCGCATTGTTTACTTTGCATGGTCAGCGCATTTGCTGTTGTGCTGCATCAGCAGGCGCGCATATAACCCGCGCATTCCGCAGCGCCAGGCTGACTGCAAATGTGCGGATTTTTCGGGTCCACGATCCGGCCACCTGCAACACAGTGCATCAACACGCCATAGGCGAACTCGGTTAAGATTTCGCGCTGCGAAACATACGCAATGCGCAGGGCGCCTCAAGAGAAGGCAATAACAACTCTGCAGCCGCATTGACGACCATCAAGCCGATTTTCGGAGGAGCAAAACAACAATGGCTGATCGCATTATTTTGGCCTGCACGCTGGTGCTGGCTGGCGTTTATTTCTGGGCAACCTCCCAGATCCCCAGCCTCGAGCTGGGTGATCCGCTGGGTCCCAAAGCCTTTCCGCGCATGCTCGGCGTCGGCCTGCTGGTCGGAGCGGCAATGCTGCTGGCTGAAATCATCCGCAATTCGGCCAAGGCCAAGCTCTCGGCCGATCGGGGGGAGCCATCGACTGAACCCAAATGGGACCGGCATCACTGGCTGGTGGTCGCGATTGCCGTTTGGACGGCGGTTTTTATTGTTGTTTTCGAACCGCTGGGTTTCATTCTTTCGACGGCCATTTACCTGCTGGCGCTTACCATGGCTTTCAACCGCAACCGCTGGCTGATGAATGTTCTGACCAGTGTGCTGTTCTCGGTCATCAGCTACTTCATGTTCACCAAATTGCTGGGCGTAAACCTGCCGCCCGGCATCCTGCCGTTCTGAGGCCGCCATGGAAACCTTGACCCACATCCTCAACGGATTCGTCGTTTGCATGCAGCCGATGAATCTCTGGTACACCTTCCTCGGTGTGCTCATGGGCACCATCATCGGCGTGCTGCCGGGCATCGGACCTTCGGCCGGCATCGCGCTGCTGATTCCGATCACCTACGGCATGAATCCGACCTCCGCGCTGATCATGCTGTGCGGCATCTATTACGGCGCCAAATACGGCGGTTCCACCACGGCCATCCTGATCCGCACACCGGGGGAGGCGGCGTCGGTGATGACCTCGATTGACGGGTATGAGATGGCCCGAAACGGGCGCGCCGGTGCGGCGCTGGCCGTGTCGGCGATCGGCTCCTTCATCGCCGGTACCATCGGCGTCATCGGGCTCACGTTGTTTGCCGTGCCGCTGGCTTCGATGGCACTGAAATTCGGTCCCGCCGAATATTTCACGCTGATGCTGTTTGCGATGACCGCAGTATCGACGCTGACCGGTGAATCCCCGGCGAAGGGTGTCATTGCGACAATCTTCGGCCTGATGATTGCCACTATCGGCATTGATCTGCAAAGCGGTCAGGCGCGCTACACCATGGGCATTCCGGAATTCCAGGATGGTGTCGGATTCGTCGTCGTTGTAGTCGGCCTCTTTGCGATGGCCGAAGTGTTCCGCGGACTTGAGGACATCTACCGCGGCACTTCCGCCGAGGCGATGAAAATCACCGGAAAACTCTGGCTGACCAAGGAAGAATGGCAGCGCTCGATCGGCCCGATCTGGCGGGGCGGCGTCATCGGCTTCGTCATCGGCGTACTGCCGGGCGCCGGCGGCACCATCGCCTCGATCATGTCGTATACGACCGAGAAGCGCCTGTCCAAACACCCCGAGGAATTCGGCCGCGGTGCGATTGAGGGTGTGGCAGGTCCGGAATCCGCCAACAACTCCGACACCGCAGGTGCACTGGTGCCGCTGCTGACACTGGGTGTACCCGGTGGCGGCGCCACGGCGGTAATGCTCGGCGCCTTCATCATGTATGGCGTTCAGCCGGGTCCCTTGCTGTTCCAGAATCGCCCCGATCTGGTTTGGGGGCTGATCAACAGCATGTACGTCGGCAACCTCATGCTGGTGATTCTTAATCTTCCGCTGATCGGACTGTTCGTCCGTCTGCTCTACATTCCCGTCGGCATTCTGTATCCGCTGATTGTCTCCATTTCGGTCATTGGCGCCTACGCCATCAACGGCAGCACGGTGGATCTGTGGCTGATCCTGATTTTCGGCGTGGTCGGCTATGTGTTCGGCAAGCTCGATATCCCGGTGGCGCCCCTGGTGTTGTCACTGGTGCTGGGCGGCATCATGGAGCAATCCTTCCGCCAGGCGATGACCATTTCCGGCGGCGACCTCAAGATCTTCTACAACAGCGGCATCACCGTGACGCTGCTGGCGATGTCGGTCATTTCCGTTGCACTGCCTTTTGTCATGCCGATGCTGCGCAAGCTGGGCAGTACGGGCGACGAAAGCTGATTGTCCTGATTTCAATTTTGTCTATCTGGAGAACGTGTTTTGAATAAAGTTACCGTGGTGCCCGGCGACGGCATCGGTCCGGAAGTCGTCGGCGCCACCTGCGCCATCATCAAGGCGTCGGGTGCGAAAGTGGAGTTTGAAGAGGTGCTGGTCGGCCTTCGCGCCGAGAAGGAATCCGGCACGCCGCTGCCGGTCAGCGTGCTCGAGTCGATCGAGCGCAACAAGCTGGCGCTCAAAGGTCCG
This sequence comes from Burkholderiales bacterium, assembly GCA_044346435.1. Taxonomy (GTDB): domain Bacteria; phylum Pseudomonadota; class Gammaproteobacteria; order Burkholderiales; family SG8-41. Next base: position 223 of record JBIIZE010000373.1, on the reverse strand, counting down.
ACGCAGACGCCGTTCGGCGGCAACTACCGCATCAACATCGAGCGCATGAAAGACGGCAAGGAGTCGCGCGCCGATTATCCGAGCATCGCCATCGCGCTGCGCAAGGAACTGAAGCTGTTCGTCAACGTGCGCCCGATCAAGAACTACCCGGGCGTATCGTCGCGCTACCAGAATGTCGACCTGGTGATCTTCCGTGAAAACAGCGAAGACCTTTATGTCGGCA
>JBIIZE010000372.1:0-2927 GCA_044346435.1 Burkholderiales bacterium | reverse complement strand
AAACCGAGCATCGGATTTTCTTCGTGCGGTTCGTAGCGAGATCCGCCGGTCAGGCTGGAGTATTCGTTGGATTTGAAATCCGACAGCCTCACGATCACCGGCTTGGGCCAGAACGCAGCGCCCAGCGTCGCAACGCCCTCAGCCAGTTTTTCAACATAAAAGCTCACCGGGTCGGCATAACCGGCGCTGTGTTCTTCAACCGCCAGCTTGAGATCCGCACTGAGGTCGGGATAAGCCAGCACAGCCTTCGGATGTACGCCGATCATCCGGGCAATAATGAACTCAAGCCTTGCAAGCCCCACACCTTCATTGGGCAGACGCTGGAATTCAAAGGCCAGTTCGGGATTGCCGACATTCATGGTGATCTTCACCGGGGACTTGGGCATGCTCGACAGCGACAGGTCGATGATCTCGGTCTGGAGTTCGCCGCGGTAGACAAAACCGGTATCCCCCTCCGCGCAGGAAACCGTCACCGACTTGCCGCTTTTCAGCAACTCCGTCGCATCACCACAGCCGACAACCGCCGGAATGCCCAGTTCACGGGCAATAATCGCCGCATGGCAAGTCCGTCCGCCGCGATTGGTAACGATTGCCGCCGCGCGCTTCATCACCGGCTCCCAATCCGGATCGGTCATGTCGGTGACCAGCACGTCACCGGCCTTGACGCTGTCCATTTCCGCAGCGCTTTTTATCAATCGCACCGGACCACTGCCGATACGCTGGCCGATTGCGCGCCCCGTGGTCAGCACTTCCGATCGCTCCTTGAGTCGGTAGCGGCGCAGCGTATCGACCTTTTCGCTGGCTTTTACCGTTTCCGGCCGGGCCTGCAAAATGTAAAGTTTGCCGTCGTTACCATCCTTGCCCCATTCAATGTCCATCGGCCGCTGGTAATGCGCCTCAATGATCATCGCGTAACGCGCGAGTTCATTGACTTCCGTGTCAGAAATTGAAAATTTACGGCGTTCGGCTTCCGGCACATCAATGGTCTGAACCGATTTTCCAGCCTGGCGGTTCTCCGTGAAGATCATGCGTAGCGCCTTGGAACCCAGCCCCCGCCGCAAGATGGCGCTTTTACCCTCTTTCAGACCCCGCTTATACACATAAAGCTCATCGGGATTGACCTGCCCCTGCACGACGGTTTCACCGAGGCCGTAGGCCGACGTGATGAATACCACCTGGTCAAAACCCGATTCGGTATCCAGTGTGAACATCACGCCACTGGAACCCTTGTCGCTGCGGACCATGCGCTGCACCGCAGCCGAAAGTGCTACTTCATCGTGCGTAAACCCTTTGTGCACCCTGTACGAAATGGCCCGGTCGTTGTAGAGCGAGGCAAAAACATGCTTGATGGCTTCAAGCAGGTTATCCAGCCCGTGCACATTGAGATAGGTTTCCTGCTGACCGGCGAAAGAAGCGTCCGGCAAGTCTTCAGCCGTCGCTGAAGAGCGCACTGCAAAAGACACATCGGGACCGGAAGCCTTGATCAACGGCTCATAAGCGCCCTCAATCGCCTTGCGGAATTCATCATTGAACGGCTGAGCAATGATCCACTCCCGGATTTCACGACCCGCAGCGGTCAAAGCATTGACATCATCGGCATTCAGCGTGGAAAGCCTTTGGGAAATCTTTTCGGCCAGACCATTGTGCGCGAGAAACAGTCGATAAGCGTCGGAAGTCGTTGCAAAACCACCCGGCACCCTGACTCCTGCGCCGGCCAATTGGCTGATCATTTCGCCCAGTGACGCGTTTTTACCGCCAACCCGTCCCACGTCACTCATGCGCAGTGCGCTGAGGTCTACAACCAGCTCTTTCCCGCTCATTTCGGCGTCCTTGATTGTAAGCAGCATCGAAAGCGGATATTTTACCGAATCCCCACACCGGTTCCGAGCATGAACGCACACCGCACGGCCTTTTTTGTTTCAGACCGCACCGGCATCACCGCCGAGATGCTCGGACACAGCCTGCTAACCCAGTTTGAGGGTGCGCGGCTGAAGGAAATCACGGTCCCTTTCATCGATTCTGCAGACAAAGCAATGAATTTTGTCCGCCAAATCAACGCTACGGCCATTTCTGACGGCGTCCGTCCGATCGTGATCAGCACCCTGGTCAACACAGAGATTGCCGGGATCGTCTCCAAAGCCAACGCCTTATTCCTTGATTCCTTTGAGATTTTCATCGAGCCACTGGAAAGAGAACTGGGGATCAAGGCCTCACATGCCGTCGGCCGCTCGCACAGCACGGATGATTTCGTCAATTATCATCATCGCATTGAGGCAGTGAACTATGCCTTGTCCCACGATGACGGTGTCTCAAAAAGGGAATTGACTGAAGCTGACATCATCCTGGTCGGCGTCTCTCGCTGCGGCAAGACACCAACCTGCCTGTATCTGGCTATGCAATTCGGCATCCGTGCGGCCAACTACCCGCTGATTCCCGAAGATTTCAGCACCATGCAGTTGCCAGCCCAGATCAAGTCTCTGCGCGCGCGCCTTTACGGCCTGACGATTCGACCCACACGACTGCAGCAGATCCGCAACGAACGCAGACCAGGCAGCAAATACGCAACTTTGGCTAATTGCGAATTTGAAATTCGTGAGGCGGAAGCACTGATGCGTCAGGAAGGCATCCCATACCTGGATGCGACCAGCAAGTCAGTCGAGGAACTCGCGACTACCATCCTGCAGGAAGCAAAATTGGAGCGCCGGATTTACTGACGCTGCTGGCGCACGCGCTCGAACAGGCAAACCGCCGCAGCGGCTACAACATTCAGCGATTCCGTTTTCCCCGGCATGGGGATATGCACGGTATGGTGCGCCAGCGCAGCGAGTGCCGGCGTCAGTCCGGAGCCCTCATTGCCAAACAGCAGCGCCACATCACCTTTGAGATCAGCCTCAAACACGGGCGTGCCCGCGCTGACACTGGTGGCC
>JBIIZE010000370.1:0-2931 GCA_044346435.1 Burkholderiales bacterium | reverse complement strand
ACTGTTGCCATGGTTTTATCCCGGGCGTCCGGCGGAACTCGATTTTTCGGTGATGTGGCTTGAGGCGCGTTCCCGCGGGCGTTTGCTGGATGTCGGCGCCGGCAGCGGTTGGCTGGTCGAACACATGAATCAGCTGGGCTGGCAGGCGGAAGGCCTGGATTTTGATCCTCAGACCGTGGCATCAGCGCGCGAGCGTGGCCTGGTGTTCCACCAGGGCAGCTTGAAGATGCAGAATTTTGCCGGGGCATCTTTCGACGCTGTCACCATGAGTCACTGCGTCGAACATATCTATGATCCGCTCGACTGGCTTCGGGAAGCACGGCGCATTCTGAAGCCTGGCGGGCGATTGGTCATTGCCACCCCTAACAGCAATGGCCTCGTGCATCATTTTTTCGGTGCGGATTGGCGTGGCCTGGAGCCGCCACGACATTTGCATCTCTTTAACCCCGCGTCCATGGCGACGCTGATCCAAAATGCGGGTTTCACCAATTTCCGGATTTTTACGTCGATTCGGGATGCGAATGGAACATTCATCGCCAGCAGTTCTTTACGTGACGCCGGCCGATTCGAGATGCTTGCGCCGGTCGGTATCACGAAAAAAATCGCCGGCCGTGGTGTGCAACTGATCGAGGCACTGGTCAAAGCTGTGCGGCCTGATGCCGGAGAAGATCTGGTTGTGCTGGCCGAACGTGACACTTGAAAACAGCGCCGGCCGTGGAGCGATCATGACTGGAACGCATCTCAATAACACTCCCTCTCCCCGCAGAGGCGGGGAGAGGGCAGGGGAGAGGGGATTTGTGAGATGGCTTCAACGCTGATTACCGGTGCTTCAGGTTTTGTCGGCCACTATCTTTGCCGGCACCTGGCCCCGCGCCACGCCTTGCGACTTGCAGTCAGGGCGCTTCCCGCCGGTGATTCGCTGCGTGACTTCGGTGAAGTGCATGCTTCAGGCGATGTGTGCGGCACGACGGATTGGTCCGATTCCCTGAGGCGGGTGCATGCAGTCGTGCATCTCGCCAATCGCGCCCACGTCATGCGTGAGTCGGCAGCCGATCCGGTTGCGGCTTTTCAGGAAGTGAATGTCGAGGGCACACGCCGGCTTGCCGAGCAGGCTGTTGCTGCCGGGGTGAAGCGTCTGGTTTACCTCAGTTCGGTAAAGGTGTTGGGGGAGCAGACGCCGGCGCAGGCGTTTGACGAGTCATCAATACCTGCGCCTGAAGATCCCTACGGACAATCCAAGCGGGATGCCGAACAGGTGTTGCGGGATGTGGCGGCAAAAACGGGATTGGAAGTTGTGGTGCTGCGTCCCCCGCTGGTTTATGGCCCCGGTGTCGGCGCCAATTTCCTGCGCCTGATGCGTTGGGTATCACGCGGTATTCCCCTGCCGGTGGCGGCGGTTCATAACCGGCGCAGCCTGGTTTATGTCGGCAATCTGGCCAGTGCGATTGAGGCAGCGCTGCTGCATCCGGCTGCGCCGGGGAAAACGTTTTTGGTGAGTGATGGTGCGCCGGTGAGTACGGCGCAACTGGTGTCCATGCTGGCGTCAGCGCTGGAAGTTTCTGACCGGTCCTGGCCGCTGCCGCCTGCGCTGCTGCAGTTCGCCGGAACGGTTTCCGGCAAGCGCGGCGAAGTCGACCGGCTGATCGATTCGCTGGCGGTGGATGACTCAGCGATCCGGCGGGATCTGGGGTGGATGCCGCCATTTTCCATGTCCGAAGGTCTGCGCGAGACGGCGATCGCTTTCCGGGCCTCATTCCGGACTTCAGGCAGCGGGCGTTCGTAGCGCCGTTTTGCGGGCAGGACGTGCGCAGAGTTCCCGGCTTAACCGGGCTGTTTATCCCGCATGCATTGCGCCAGCATCTCCTGCCACGACGCCGGCTGGATGCCGAAGGTTCCGGCAAACAACGCAGTATTCAGCCTCGAGTTGGTAGGGCGCCGTGCCGGCAACGGATATTCAGCGGTTGTGATGGGGATCAGCCGCGGCGCCGGAATTCCCATGGTTTGTTCTGCGGCAGCGAAAATCGCCTTCGCAAAGCCGAACCAGCTGACTGCGCCGGTCGCGGTCAGGTGATACACGCCATAACGTGAATCCGCTGTAGGGTTCTGCTGCCGGGACAGCATTTGCGCCGTCATCTGTGCAATCGCCCGCGCCCAGGTCGGGGCGCCGATCTGATCATCGACAATGCGCAGTTCCGGGCGCTCCCGGCCGAGCCGCAGCATCGTGTTCAGAAAATTGGCGCCTTCGGCGGCATAGACCCAGCTGGTGCGCAATATATAGTGAGCGGCCCCGGAGGCCTGAATGGCTTGTTCGCCGGCGAGCTTGGTGGCGCCGTAGACATTGAGCGGATGCGTTACATCGGTCTCGATGTAAGCGGTCGTCTTGCTGCCGTCAAACACATAATCAGTTGAGTAATGCACCAGCACGGCATTGCTGCGTTTTGCTTCTTCGGCCAGCACGCCGGGTGCGACCCCGTTCACGGCCATCGCCAGTTCCGGTGCCGACTCCGCGCGGTCAACGGCCGTGTAGGCGGCGGCATTGACGATCAGATCCGGCTTGAAGTCGCGAACGGTTTTACGGATGGCATCCGGGTTGGCGAGATCAAGCATGCTGCGATCCAGCGCTGACACCGTGCCGAGAGGTCGCAGCGCATGCTGCAGTTCCCGGCCGACCTGGCCGTTACTGCCGGTCAGCAGGATGCGGGATGTTTGGTTGTTCATGCGTCTGCGGTCGAGACCGGGGTCAGTCGAATATCTCGGCGTCACCGAGGCGTTTGCCGGCGGCATCTTTGGCAGCGAGCGTGGGCGTGCCCGTCAGTGGCCACTGGATGCCGATTTGCGCGTCATTCCAGGCAATGCAGCGTTCATGGGCTGGAGCGTAATAATCTGTTGTTTTATATAGGAAATCCGCGGAGTCGCTGAGTACCAGGAAGC
>JBIIZE010000222.1:0-4292 GCA_044346435.1 Burkholderiales bacterium | reverse complement strand
ATGGCGCCTCCTCCACCGGGCCGGTTATCGACCAGCACGTTCTGCCCCAGCGACTCGGTGAGGCGTTGCGCGAGCAGACGCCCGAGAATGTCCGTCGGACCGCCCGGCGGAAAGGGCATCACCAAGCGAATCACGCGATTGGGATAGGCCTGCACTGCGGCTGATTGCTGTGCCTCTACGGGCATTGCACCAACCATCAACGCAAGGGCGCTGAGCCCAACGGTCAGCTTTCCTGCGATTTTCATCGTACGACTCCTCACTAAATCGGCCGGATGTTCTTGCACCCGGTCCGTTGATCGTTCAGTGACAGCTCAGCCGGCCGCAGGTTTCGGCGGCCGCTGCGAAAACCGCCGCTCGAAAATGATTTCGGCCATCCGGTTTTTCAGCATCTCGATCGAACCCCCGGCCAGCATCCAGCCGCGGCTGCGACGCAGGCAGTATTCCACCAAGGTCTCCTGCGTGTAACCCAGACCGCCCATCACCTGCATCGATTCATTGGCGACTTCATAACCGACCTGATTGCACATCAACTTCGCCACCGTCGTCTCGTCCGCTGCCGGGAAACCGCGATCGGCATTGACCGCCGCGCGATACAACAGCAGCTGCGCAGCGTCGAGCTTCATTTTCATGTCCGCAAATTTCCACTGCAGGCCCTGGAACTCACACAGCGGACGGCCGAACTGCTTGCGCGTCATCGCATACTCGCGCGCCAGCGTGTAGCAGTAGCGACCATAGGCCAGCGAGCGCGAGGCATTGCCGATGCGCTCGGCGTTGAAGCCGGCGATCTGTTTCTTGAATCCGCCCGGCCCGAGCAGCACATCTTCGGGCGGCACATAGACATTGTCGAAATACAGCGTCGCCCAGTCATTGCCGGACATGAATTTCGCCGGCTTGCCGGTGCTGAAACCTTCCGCCGTCCGGCGCAGCATCACCGAGCCGATGCCGCCGACGCCCGGACCGTAACGCACATAGACCAAGTACTGGTCGGCATGCGGAGTGGGGAAGACCTTGCGGCCGTTGATGCGGTAGCCGGCGCCATCCGGCGTCGCACTGGTGACCAGATCGGTTGTCGCCGAACCGGCTTCGGGTTCGGTCATCGCCACCGCAATCACCTCTTCCCCCTTGAGGATCGGCGCGAGGTAACGTTTTTTCTGATCGTCATTGGCAAAGTGCGCGAGCACGCGGATCGCACCGAAGTTGCCTTCCTGGATCACGTCAGCGCTGCGCGGGCAGACCGTGGCAATGGTTTCAATCGCGATCACCGCATCCATCAGCGTGCCGCCGCCGCCACCGTCCGCCTCGGGGATGGTGATGCCGAGCAACCCGGCCTCGGACATTTTTTTCGCCACTTCATGCGGGAACTGCGCACTGTGTGCGCGCTCCAGCGCGCCGTCGGCGAGCTCCTTGCGCGCGAACGCAAGAACCGAATCGCGGAACATTTCCTGCTGCTCAGTGAACCTGAAATCCATCATCAACCCTTTCGCGATCCGGCGGGCGGGCTTGCGCGCGGCGTCCGGATGATTTACGGTAAACACACATTTGTTCGTTATACGAACAATAATTCGGTAACCGAAATAATCATGGCTACAGTAATCGACGAAGTCAACGCAAAGTCCACAAAGAAGACCGCAGCGGATGCAGCCCCGGCGCGACGTTCGGACGCCTACGTCGAATCCTTCGCCAAGGGCCTCGCGGTGATCCGCAGTTTCGGCCCGCAAAGCCGGCGCATGACGCTCAGCGAAGTGGCCGAACGCAGCGCTCTCACCCGCGCCGCCGCACGGCGCATCCTGCTGACGCTGCTGGAACTGGGTTATGTGTCGCAGGACAACCGCAGCTTCGCACTGACACCGCGCATCCTCGACCTCGGTTACTCGTACCTGTCATCGATGCCGCTGTCGACGCTGGCGCAGCCGGTGATGGTCGAACTCGGCAGCCGCTTCAATCATTCGGTGTCGGTGGCTGCGCTCGACGGCACGGAGGTCGTTTACTTGCTGCGCGTACCCAAACGCAACCTGCTCAACACACCCGGCATCTCGCTCGCCGGCATGCGCCTTCCCGCCTACGTGTCATCGATGGGCCGCGTACTGCTCGCCGCGCTGCCCGCAGCGGAACTCAATGCCGTGCTCGACGCCAGCGATCTGCGCCCGCTGACGTCGAAAACCATCTGGCAACGCGCAGCACTCGAAGAGGAAATCCGCAAATGCGGACGCCAGGGCTATTCGCTGATCGTTGACGAAATGGAAGAAGGTTTGTCAGCGGTGGCGGTGCCGATCATCGATGCCAGCGGCCGCGCCATCGCAGCGATGAACATCGCCTTCAACACCGGCGTGGTGAAACGGCAGGAACTGCTGGGCAGCATCCTGCCGGAGCTGCGACAGGCGGTGGCGCGCTTGAACAACATACTGTCGATCAATGCAGGATGAGCCAGCGCGCAACATAGCCATCTGTTTTTAATAATTATTATTGATTAGCGCGGTGTCGATTGAAACACCTTGCGCACAACCGCCTTGGGAGGAGAGCAATGATTCTTGACCGCTTGCAGTGCGGCGTTCTGCTGGCATCTGTTCTGGCAACAACCCTGCTACCTCAGCATGCACAGGCGAAAAACGAATTTCCGACGCGACCGATCCGGATGATCGTGCCCGTATCTGCGGGCGGCGGACTGGATGTCACCTCGCGCGCCATCGCGCAAAAACTGACGCAGGCCTGGGGACAACAGGTCATCGTCGACAACCGGACCGGCGCCTCCGGAATCATTGCCTTTGACACGGCGATCAAGGCCGCCCCCGACGGCTATACCCTGCTGATGATCTCGGCCGACCATGTCATCAACTCGGTGCCTTCCGCCAAGCGGCCTTACGACATCACCCGCGACGTCACCGCAGTCAGCCAGGCCTCCGCCTTGTCCTACCTCGTGTACGCGCATCCCTCGGTACCGTTCACGACCTTCAAGGATTTCATCGCCTATGCCCGCGCCAATCCCGGAAAGCTCAACTACGGCACCCCGGGCATCGGCAGCCTCCAGCATCTGGGTTGGGAAATCCTCAGCCAGATGGCCGGCGCCAGGGTCAACCATGTTCCCTACAAAGGCGGCGCGCCGGCCATCGTCGCCACCATCGCCGGCGACGTGCAGATCGGATTCATCACCCTGACCAGCGCCCGGCCCCACCTGCAGTCCGGACGGGCCCGCGCGCTGGCCGTGACATCGGGCGAACGCATGCGCGCGATGCCTGACCTACCCACAGTGGCTGAGGCGGGCCTGCCCGGTTTCGAACTCAACCAGTATTACGGTGCGGTGATCGCCGCCAAGGCATCGCCGGCAATCATCGGCAAGCTGTCCGGCGGTATCGCGGCCGCCATCCGTGCGCCGGAAGTCACCCAGCGCTTCGAAGCCGACGGTTGGCGTCTGGTCGGATCAACGCCCGAGGAGTTCCGCGCGGTAATCCGCAATGACCTCGAAAAATGGACCAAGGTCGTCAAGGACAGCGGTCTCGTCATCAACTAGCAACCAGCGCCCCGGCGCAATCATCACCTCAAGGAAAACAACATGGCCAGAACCCCGGATTATTTCAAAGGCAAGACCATCGCAATCACCGGCGCCGGCAGCGGCATCGGCCGCGCAACGGCGGTGATCTTCGCGCGCGAAGGCGCGCGCGTCGTCTGCAGTGACATCAACGTGGCCGGCGGCGAGGAAACCGTTCGCATGGTTTCCGCCGCGGGCGGCGAAGCCATCTTCGTGCCGACCGATGTCACCAAGCGGGAGGATGTGCGCCGCTTCATCAGCGCAGGACGCGAACGCTTCGGCAAGATCGATTTCCTGCTCAACTCGGCCGGCGGCGCACTGAAACGGTCAACCTTCCTCGAAATAGATGACGCACTCTGGGATCTGAGTTTCGACCTCAACGTGAAAGGCACCTTCTACGGGATGCAGGAAGTGCTGCCACACATGCTGGAAAACGGCGCCGGAACGATCGTCAACATCGCCAGCATGGCGCACAAGCGCGGCGGTCCCGGCACCTCCGTGCACTACGCATCGGCCAAGGGCGCCGTTCACACCATGACCCTCGGTGTCGCCCGAGAATTCGCCGACCGCGGCATCCGCTGCCTGTCGATTTCCCCGGCCTCCGTCGATACCGCCTTTCAGACCGCCTCGGGCACCCCGAAGGAGCAGGCCGCGCGTGCGCTGAACAGCATTCCGATGAAACGCATCGCCGACGCTGACGAGATCGGCGAACTGGTGCTGTTCATGTGTTCGGATGCCTGTCATTTCATGACCGCTGATACGGTGTATG
>JBIIZE010000142.1:0-5633 GCA_044346435.1 Burkholderiales bacterium | reverse complement strand
CGGCGCCGGTCGCTTCAGCAGGGCGTAATCAGCACAGCGCATTACGCCCCGCTGCGCAGTGCGTGCATCAACGGCCCGCAGCGCCACCCGCCATGGCCGCGGTCATCCGGAACATCGCGTCGTGTGCGCAGCTGTCGTTGACCTGTCCGCGATGGCCACCGAACGCGACCAGCAGCGGCGTGATGTCGGGCGAAATAGCGGACGTGCGCGCGCCGGGATCAAGCCGGTAGATCGTCTTGCCTTCCTTCACCGTCTCGGTGACCTTGATCTCGGCGATCGTGGCGGGTTCGACCGCGGTGGGATCCTTGGACAGGATCGCGAAATCTGCCAGCTTGCCGCGCTCCAGACTGCCTTTGGCCTTGTCTTCGAAATGATGGTACGCGGGCCAGATCGTCATCGCTTTCAGCGCGGTGATCACGTCAACGCGTTGCGCGGGCCCTACGATGCGGCCGGAGCCGCGGGCGCGGCGGGTGACGGTTGCATCCAGCACGCGCATGGAGTCCGGAAAGGCGACAGGCGCATCGTGGTGACTGGAAAAGATCATGCCGCGCTTGCGCACCCAGCCGGTGGGGGAGATGTTCATGCCCGCTTGCGGGCCGACGGTGTGATCGAGATGCCAATCGCCCCAGTAGAAGGTGTGCATGGGGAACAGTGACGGGATCACCCCCAGCGCCTTGTAGCTGTCGACCTGGTCCTCCCGCATGAACTGGCCGTGTATCAGCACATGGCGCAGCTTCCTGCCTTCAGGAAAGCGCGCCTGCGCCGCACGGTGGGCGGCAATCAGCACATCGGACGCGCGCTCGCCGTTGGCGTGGGTGATCACCTGAATGCCGTTCTCGTAAGCCCATTGCACGCCATCCATGACCTGCTCCGCAGACGCCGCCGCGTAACCGGAATAACCCTGCGGATAATTGCCCACCGGTTTGAAATACGGCCGGTCGCGCCATGCGGTGAAGCCTTGCGGGCTGCCGTCAATGGTCAGCTTGGCGCCCGCAAGCCGGAAGCGGTTGGTGTAGGTGCCACTCTGGTTTTTCTTGATGTAAGCGCGGTCGATGAGTACGTCCGTATAGGTCGTCACGTCGTTTTCGAAGCCGCCTTCGGATGCCACCTGCTTGAGGATGTCGGCCACCTGCGGCGTCGAACGGCCTTCCTGGGCCGTGGTATAGCCGAAGCTGGCCCACAGCTTGGCGCCCTCGCGCGCAAAGATCCTCAGCCCTTCCGGACCGACGCGGCTCATGACCACCGGCGCACCGGCAAAAAATGCGGTTTCCTCCAGCGTGCCGTTGGGCTCGGTCGTTCCCGGCTTGCGCTGGATGACGCCACCGGCCGGATCCTTGCTGTTGGCGTCGTAGCCCATCTCCTTGAGCATGGCCGAGTTGACGCTCGCCAGATGACTGGACTGGTGGATGATGATGATGGGAACGTCTTTGGACACCGCGTCCAGTTCTTCCTTGGTCGGGTGACGCAGTTCCTTCAACTGGGAGTTGTCGTAACCGAAACCCACGATGATCTTGGTCTTCGCGACGATGGCGGCATTCTTTTGCGCCCAGTCACGCAACGTCTGCTGAAGCGATGCGATGTCGGTCACCTTGCCATCGGGCGCAGCCAACAGATTCGCCGAGATTGCCTGCAGCCCGCCGACCACGACATGCCCGTGGGCATCGACGAAGCCGGGGACCAGGGTCCTGCCCTTAAGATCCACGAGTTGCGTCGACGGCCCCTTCAGCTTCATGACCTCACTGCGGCGGCCCACGGCGATGATCCTGCCATCGGCCACGGCCACCGCCTCGGCGCGCATGGCCTTGTCATTCATCGTCAGGATGGGACCACCCGACCAGATGCTGTCGGCGGTTTGCTGGGCCGACACCGGCGCAGCGGCAACCACGCACAGTAACAGTGCGGCCACGCCGTTCGGCGCGCAGCGTTGAAGGCTTTTGATCATCGTTTCTCCCTTGGTGTTCTTGTCAGGGTCAGACCGCAACACGGCCGCCATCCTGCCCGTTGTGCATCGAAGCTCCGCCGCTTCCCCGGCTTTTGTCAGCGCCAATGCTACCTGAAAAATATTGCATTCCTGCGAACCGCACGGGGCCGAAGACGGTCTGACAATGCGCCGCGCTGGAACACGAAATCCGCAAATGCGGACGCCAGGGCTATTCGCTGATCGTCGATGAAATGGTAGAAGGCCTGTCAGCGGTGGCCGCGCCGATCATCGACGCCGGCGGCCGCACCATCGCGGCGATGAACATCGCCTTTAACACCGGTGCAGTGAAACGCCAGGAACTGCTCAACACGGTGTTGCCGGAACTGCGTCAGGCGGTGGCGCGGTTGAACAGTATTCTTTCGCTTAATGCGGGATGAGTGGGAGATTTCATAACTATTTGTTTATTACCCCGAGCATTCGAAGCAACTAGGACACTTTGGCTGCCCGCCAGTCATTTACCTAGGGCGAAATATGTGCGGCGCATTACACCAATCATTTGCAAACAAGGCGCAATGCGCGTTGGTTATTGCACCCTGCCGCTGGCTTCTTGATCAATTCATCAAATATCAACTTAGCCTAATGTAATGGGATCAGCACTTCATGATGAGAACTGTTTTTTATATCAATTCGCACAGCCACGACATCAGCTCTAGGAATCTTCAAAAACCTAAGCGCAGCACTAATTGCACGCGGCTTTGAACTTAACACTGCCTCAATACGCGCACTAAAACGCCGCCCCTCGTCTAGCAGACCTTCCTTAGCCAAACATTCCTCGACATGTCTCCGCACTGCTTGATCATTAACCAAGCGAGAGGCAGACAGCCAGCCGAGCAGGCAACTCTTGCGTCTTGCCCAAGCATTTGTCATTGCTGGCCACGGGTATGAAGCCCAATTCCGACACGTCGTTTCGTTCCAGTATGAAAATGGATCGAAACCATACTCCGCTTCGCGCGGAACGATAATTAGGTGCTCGATTGCATTCTCTATATCACCAGTAATGGTAATTCGACTTGGGTCATTTCTTGGAAGTACCTGAGGTATACCCTCTACCCAAAAGCGTTCGATATGCAGCAACTCGTGCAAGACATCGTGAGCCGGGAAAACATCCCTTGAGCGCAAAAGTATCGTCGCCGAAGTATGGGTTACTTGGGCAGCCAACCGATCAGGATTTACGCTAGTGGGGGATACAGGGCGACCGTCAACCTCAACCGCGATTTCGCGATTTGCAAATCCCTCAATGCGGTCAACAAGCCCCTTAATATTGCTAGGAAGCTGGGCTTTAAAAAATGTGTCCATTAATTTTCGGCACCCAGAAAATAGGTGGGCAGACTACGATTTATGGAACCGGAAAATCGTGGCCTGCGCTTCCTATTATTCCTCACTCAATAACCCAATCCCCCGAGAAATGCAGGGATCGCGGAGAGACTCCGAATTCTTTCTTGTTCGGATTCAGTTGCATTGCGCGCCACATATGGATAAACGCTCAGAATGAACTCCTTAAGGTTGTCGAAAGCGTCGGCTGAATAGGTGCCGCCACGATAGAGCTCATTCATGGGTGTCATGATCCACTTTGAAAACACTATGGGGATTGCAACATCGGGAATATCCTCCCATCCGTCGACAAAGCCTTTGCCATGCATGGAACAGGACAATTCTTGGTCACAGTGGCCTTTGCAGCACCAGTAGACTCGCTCATAGTGTGTTTTGCCTGATGCGGCATCTAGCCTGTGCCATAAAACTATGATTCCGCTCGGATCTGGGGCAAGTAGGTCCTTGCCACAATTCTGACAACTTAAAGTGGGATGGGTCGAAAACACACTTGCCGGCCCAGGATATTCACCAATCCACTTGGCAATAGACTTTGGAAAGTACCTCTTGGCTAGATGCAGGCCGTCTGGGCTCTTTAAAAGGTAAGACTCAATCTTCTCGCGATCAAACGTTTGTGCTTCGGCTTTTGCTGACAATCCCTTTATCGCATCGGACAAGCCCGAACTAGGCAGCGTTGAGTAGAAGCCGATAAATCCATCGCAATAATTGGCTTCGATGCGATCCCTGATATTCGCCTCATCTTGCGGCGTTACGGAAGAGCCTGAGTGCGCTTTGTGCTTGCAACTCACTAGCCATCGAACAATGGTCTCACCCCCTACACCGCTGCGCCGCTCGATAACGACTACATCCTTACCTCCGTCAGCACCACGACTGGGATCTTCAACGATCGTATATCCGAGATGGCTCAAGAAATCTCTAGCGAATAGCTCAAACGTATCCTGCAAGCCTCCGCCAAGATGGGCTTCCGGGATTTCTTTAAAGTCAATCGCAGACATAGTGATGTGAAATCTAATTTGTTTTAAGCCGAAAAACTACCGGATAAACTGCAGCACTGCGGGATAACACTTTGGGGAATCGTCCCGAAATCATCACACAATCACCCACTCACAAGAGACCACTGCATGTGCAAATCCGGCTAACAAAAAACGTAAACCCCGCACCCCTACCGATAAGATCTTGATCCCAATCATTTACTCTCGGACTAAATTACGTAACCATTTGTTTTTATTTATTATTTTCAGAAGCCATCGCGAAACCGAACAACCGCATCCTCAATCCGTCTTACCGCAATCACCTTGATCCCCGGAGCCGGCTGCCGCGGCTGATTCGCATGCGGAATCAGCGCGTGCGTGAAGCCGAGTTTGGCTGCTTCCTTCAAACGCTCCTGGCCGCGCTGCACCGGACGCACTTCACCGGCCAGCCCGACTTCACCGAAGACCACCAGCTTTTTCGGCAGCGGTTTGTTTTTCAGTGAACTGACCACCGCCATCAGCACCGCGAGATCGGCCGCGGGTTCGGTGATGCGCACGCCGCCCACCGCGTTGACGAAGACATCCTGATCAAAACAGGCGATGCCGGAATGGCGGTGCAGCACCGCAAGCAACAGCGCAAGGCGATTCTGTTCAAGGCCGACGCTCAAGCGCCGCGGATTCGGCGCATGCGCTTCATCCACCAGCGCCTGCACTTCGACCAGCAGCGGGCGCGTGCCCTCCTGCGTCACCAGCACGCAGGAACCGGCAACTTCGGTGTCGTGCTGCGACAGGAATAATGCCGAGGGATTGGCGACGCCCTTCAGGCCCTTGTCGGTCATCGCGAACACGCCAAGTTCATTGACCGCGCCATAGCGGTTCTTGAAGGCGCGGATCAGGCGGAAACTGGAATGCGTGTCGCCCTCGAAATACAGCACGGTGTCGACCATATGCTCGAGCACGCGCGGGCCGGCCAGTGTGCCTTCCTTGGTGACATGGCCGACGAAGATGATCGTGGTGCCACCCGCCTTGGCCAGCCTTGTGAGCTGCGCCGCGCATTCGCGTACCTGCGCCACCGAGCCCGGCGCCGAGGTCAGCGCATCGGAATACAAGGTCTGGATCGAATCGATGACGGCGATGTCGGGTTTTTCGTCCTGGATCACTGCCTGGATCTTGCCGAGGCTTGTTTCGGGCAGCACCTGCACCGTCTGCGCGTCGACATTCAACCGTTTAGCGCGCAGCGCGATCTGCTGCGGAGATTCCTCGCCGGAAACATAGATGACCTTGCGCGTCGCACCGATGGTCGCCAGCGACTGCAGCAGCAGGGTCGATTTGCCGATACCGGGATCACCGCC
>JBIIZE010000369.1:0-2953 GCA_044346435.1 Burkholderiales bacterium | reverse complement strand
ATGGCCGCCGATCAGATCGGCGAAAGCTGGACCGCTGCCTTTATAGGGCACATGCTTCATTTCGATTTTGGCCGCAGCTTTCAGCAGCTCCGTCGTCAGATGGATGGAACTGCCATTGCCCGAGGAACCGTAGTTGATCAACCCCGGTTTGCTGCGCGCCAGAGCCACCAGCTCGGCAACCGACTTTGCCGCGACCGACGGGTGCACCACCAGCATGAACGGCGTGTTGGCGAGCATGGTCACCGGGGCGAAATCCTTGACCGGATCGTAAGGCAGCTTGCTGAACAGGCTGGGATTGACAGCGTGGGTCGTCGAGATCAACAGCATGGTGTGGCCGTCGGGTATGGATTTGGCGACGATCTCGGTGCCGATGATGGTGGTTGCACCGCTGCGGTTATCAATGACTACCGGCTGCCCCAGTCCATCGGTCATCTTGCGGCCAAACATGCGGCCGATCGCATCCCCGGGACCGCCAGCGCCGAATGGCACGACAAAGCGCACGGGTTTGGTCGGGAAGGCTTCAGTAGCCCAGACAGACGGGTTCGCCAGACACAGCATGGAAATGGCGGCGACAAAGCGTAGTTGATTGCGCATCAGATCACTCCTTCAGTTTCCAGCTGTTTGATCGACTCTTCGGAATAACCCAGAACATCCTGCAGGATTTCGCGGGTGTGCTCACCCAGCAGCGGCGCCACACGGTCATACGAGGGCGGCGTGGCGCTGAGACGCGCAGGGTTGGCAAGGATGGACACCGATTCACCGCGCGGGTGGTCGATCGCGACCTGCACGCCGCGCTCCTTGATATGCGGATCCTTGAACACCTGCGGAATGTCGTGCAGCGGGCCGCAGGGCACTCCGGCTTTTGTCAGCTTATCGACCCAAGTATCCAGATTCTCGTGCAAAAAAGCCGCTGAAAGTTGCGGCACCAGGTCGTTGCGGTGTTTGACGCGCAGCGGGTTGGTGAGGAAGCGCTCGTCCTTGATCAGTTCCGGCACGCCAAGCAGATTGCACAGTTTGGCGAACTGACCGTCGTTGCCGACGGCAACTGCCAGCGGGCCGTCCTTGGCCTGAAACATCTGATAAGGAACGATGCTCGGGTGGCCGGTGCCCATGCGCTTGGGCACGATGCCGCCGACGAGGTAATTCATGTTGATATGCGAAATCGCGGCGATGGTGGTATCGAGCAGCGACATGTCGATGTACTGGCCTTCACCGGAACGGTCGCGGTCCGCCAGCGCGGTCATCACTGCAAAACTGGAATAGATGCCGGTGATCACGTCGCAGATCGCCAGCCCCACCTTGGCCGGACCGCCGCCGGGCAATTCATCAGGGCCGCCGGTGATGCTCATCAGCCCGCTCATTGCCTGGAACACATAGTCGTAACCGGGACGGTTGCGGTAAGGGCCGGTCTGACCGAAACCGGTGATCGAGCAGTAGACGATCTTCGGATTCACCTTGCGAATGGATTCATAGTCGAGCCCGTAACGCTTGAGGTCGCCGACCTTGTAGTTCTCGACCAGCACATCGGACTGCGCGGCGAGTTCCTTGATCAGCTGTTGGCCGCGCGGCTTGGAGATGTCGATGGTGATCGACCGCTTGCCGCGGTTGATCGTCATGAAATACGCCGAGTCCGGCGTGTCCTTGCCGTCAGCGTCTTTCAGGTAAGGCGGAAAGGTGCGGGTCTCGTCGCCGTGGTGCGGGCGCTCGACCTTGATGACGTCGGCGCCGAAGTCGGCAAGGTTTTGTGCGAGAAACGGGCCGGCGAGGACGCGGCTCATGTCGAGAACGCGCAGGTGTTTTAAGGCTTTTCTCATGATGGATGAATGACTTTCCGGTTCTGCAAATTCAGCGGCCGCTGAAGCGCGGTTTGCGTTTTTCCTGGAAGGCGGTAACCGCTTCCTGGTGGTCGGGACCGATATTGGTCAGGGCCTCATAGGCCAGGGAGGCGTCCATCATCGAGTGGGCAAGCTGGCGCAGCGGTATGTTCATGCTGGTCTTGGTCCACTTGATCGCCTTGGTCGCGCCCTGAGCGAGCCTGTCGGCGAAATGATTAACCTTGGCATCGAGCTGGTCGCGCGGCACGGCGTAATTGATCAGGCCGATGCGCTCGGCCTCTTTGGCATCAAGCATGTTGCCGGTGAGCAGGTATTCCTTGGCTTTGGCATAACCGATCAGCTGCGGCCAGATCACCGCCCCGCCGTCACCGGCGACGTAACCCATCTTGACGTGCGGATCGCAAAAGCGGGCATCATCGACGGCAATCATGATGTCGCAGAGCAGCGCCAGTGTCGCCCCCAAGCCGATGCAGTCGCCGTTGATGCGGGCGATCACCGGCTTCTCGAGTTCGATCAGCCCGAAAATCATCTGCTTCATTTCCAGGTTCTTCTGATTGAACAACTCAGGGTTGTCGATGCGCTTCTGCATCATCGGGATATCGCCGCCCGCGGAAAACACCTCGCCGGCCCCGGTAAAGATCACGACATCGGTTTCATGGTCGAGCTGGACCTGATACCAGAGCCGTGCCAGCTCATTGTGCAATTCGTAATGGATGGGATTCATCGGCGGCCGGTTCAGGGTGATCGTCAGGATCCGATCGCGCCGCTCGAAGGTCATGTGTTTGAACGCTGAATAGTCCACGAAAGCTGCTCCTCTGTTTCTGGAGCCCGCACCTTAACGCCCGCCCTCCGCCACCGAGAATGAATATAATGTTATTGTCCATAACTTATTAGAATACATAGAACTTCGCGCCGCCATGAACCTCCAGCAATTACGTTTTATCGTTGAAATCTCCCGCCAGGGCCTGAGCATCTCGAAGGCTGCCGCGGCGCTGCACACCTCGCAGCCGGGAGTCAGCAAGCAGCTCTCACTGCTGGAACAGGAACTGGGGTTTGAGGTCTTTACGCGTTCCCGCAGCCGGCTCACCGGCCGCACCGCCGAGGGCGAGCGGGTCATC
>JBIIZE010000367.1:0-2955 GCA_044346435.1 Burkholderiales bacterium | reverse complement strand
AAACCTGTTGCAGCTGTTCTTCGAGCTGCCCTTCCTCGGCATGGCCATCACATCGCCGGAAAGCAAGCAGTGGGGACGTTTCAACGACCAGCTCTGCCATATCCTCGGCTACTCGCGCAACCAGCTGATGGGAAAAACCTGGGCCGAGCTGACCCATCCTGATGACCTGAATGCCGATGTCACCGAATTCAACCGCACCATGCGCGACGAAAGCGACGGTTATTCGATGGACAAGCGCTTCATCCGCGCTGACGGCACGGTCATCTATGCCGTGATTGATGTTCACGCCGTCCGCCGCGCGGATCGGTCCATCGAATGTTTCCTCGCCACAATCCAGGACATCACGGAGCGCAAAATGGCTGAAGCCGCTTTGCGCGAAAGCGAACAGAAGTTCAAGGCCCTGGTCGAGCAGTCGCTGATCGGCATCTACATGGTCGATGAGGACAAGCTGATTTACGTCAACCCCCGCGCCGCCGAGATTTTCGGCTATGAACCCGAGGAATTGAACGAGGTCAGCCTTGCCAGTGTGATCGTTCCGGAAGACCGTGAACTTGTCCGGGAAAATATCCACCAGCGTACGTCGGGAGCCCTTGATTCGCTGCGTTATGAATTCCGCGGCTTGCGAAAGGATGGGCAAATCATTGATGTTGGCGTACATGGCAGCCGCACAATGCTGGGCAACCGCCCCGTCGTGTTGGGCGTGCTGCAGGACATCACCGAACGCAGGGTCCAGGAAGAACGCGTCAAGGGCTATATTGATCGCCTCGAGCGTTCGATCATGTCCACCGTGCAGGCCATTTCGCATATGGTCGACCTGCGTGACCCCTATACCTCCGGCCACGAAAGGCGCGTCGGCGAACTCGCAGCGGCCATCGGCAGCGAACTCGGCCTGATTGAACACCAGGTAACCGGTCTGCGTGTCGCCGGCGGCGTGCACGATGTCGGAAAGATCGCCGTGCCTGCCGAAATCCTGTCGAAACCGACGCGGCTTTCAGCAGCGGAATTCGCCATCGTCAAAACCCACGCCCAGCAGGGTTACGAAATCCTCAAGGACATCGAGTTTCCGTGGCCGATCGCGCAAACGGTGTGGCAACACCACGAACGTCTCGACGGCAGCGGTTATCCGCGGGGATTGCGCGGGGACGAAATCAGTCTGGAAGCGCGCATTCTGGCCGTCGCCGACGTTGTCGAATCGATGAGCACACACCGCCCCTACCGCGCCGCATTGGGCGAGGAAGCCGCATTTACCGAACTGACATCAAAATCAGGCACGCTCTACGATCCAACGGTGGTTGCAGCCTGCGTGCGGCTGTTTCACGAAAAAGGCTATCGGCTGCCGGAGTAATTCCACCACACTGAAGATGAACAGGACGTCTGCACAAGGCAACATAATGCGTTTAAAATAACAATAAAAACAAAAGGTTACAAAATGCACGCCTTGATGCAATGGCTGGATCGCAACATCCTTGAACTCGGTCGCGAGATGCGACTGTCCTACCTGCCGCCGCTGATGGTCTATATGGCGGCCGGAATTTCGGGTCTCACCGGCATTGTCGGCACCTTCTTCGTCAAGGATTACCTCAGTCTGTCGGCCGAGTTCCTCGCGGCCCTCGGTTTCTGGGCCGGCGTGCCCTGGGCGCTGAAAATGCCGCTGGGCCATCTCGTCGATCTGATCTGGCGCTGGAAAAGCCTGCTGGTGTTTCTCGGTGCCACGATGATCGCTTCCAGTCTGCTGATCATGCTGGGCCTGCTCACTGATCGTGATGCAATGAGTGCGATGCTCCAGCCGGGGGCATGGTACGTGGCCAGCGTGCTGCTCGGCGCCATCGGTTACGTGGTGCAGGACGTCGTTGCGGATGCGATGACCGTTGAAGCCGTTCCTCATGTTGATGCAGACGGCAAGCCGATCGCCCCTGCGCAACGCAAACTGATGAATACGACCATGCAGACCCTGGGGCGGGTTGCCATCATCGGCGGCGGTGTGCTGGTGGCGGTAATCAACATCTATGTGTTCAGCGGCACACACGCATTGTCGGAAGCGCAGAAAGTCGAGATCTACCGGCAAATCTACCTGATGGCGCTGTGCATTCCGGCGATTTCAGTCGCCGGTGTATTCAGCGCCATGCTGCTGCGCCGGCGCGATGCGTTGCGACTGCGCGCGCAGGGCCGCAACAATGCTGAAGTTGAAATCCTGCTGGGCGGCCAATCCGGAAAAACACCGCCGAACTGGTGGATTCTCGGCGGCAGCGCAGCCTTTGTCGCTTTCACCCTGGGCATGGGATTCAGCAGCATCCCCTTCAACCAGGAAATCATTTTTGCCGGCTCCTTCGGCATCATCGCTTTCCTGCTGCTGCGACTGACGCGTGAACTGGAACCGGATGCGCGCAACACGCTGCTCGGCACCGTCATCGTCATCTTCGTATTTCGCGCCATCCCCGGACCCGGTGAAGGCGTGACCTGGTGGTTCATCGACGAACTGAAATTCGACCAGCAGTTCATCTCGGTGCTGTCGCTGATCGGATCGGTGCTGACACTGTTCGGCATGTTCCTGTTCCGCCGCTTCATGGCTGATCATTCCATCGCCTATGTGGTCGGCTTCCTGACATTGCTCGGCGGACTGCTGTCACTGCCCTATGTCGGCATGGTGTTCGGCCTGCATCAGTGACCGCAGCCGCCCCCGGTGGCGTGGTCGACGCCCGCTTCATCGCACTGGTCAATACTGCACTGGAATCCCCGCTGGGGCAGATCGCGATGATCCCGATGCTGGCGTGGATCGCCAACTCGGCCCCGGCCCACCTCAAAGCGACCTACTTTGCGGTGATGGCCTCTTTCACCAATCTCGCATTGTCCGCCTCTTCACTCGGTACCAAATACCTCAATCAGATCTATATCGTGTCGCGCGAAGTCCGGGACAAGGGAGGCGCAGTCTCCGTACCCGCCGACTACAGCCAGCTC
>JBIIZE010000366.1:0-2966 GCA_044346435.1 Burkholderiales bacterium | reverse complement strand
CCGGCTGCAGACGGCTGATGATCTGGCGACGGGTCAGTGTGTCCTGCAGATCCTTGCGCCAGTCCTGCTGACCGGCCATGTCCGTTGCCGCTGAATCTTCCTCGTGCATCGCGAACCCGCGAGCATCGGCTTCCGCTTCGGCCAGTGCGGCATCGGCATTGGCAAGCAGTCGTCCAGCGGCAATGCCCGGGGTCAGCGGTGCGCAGCCGACTGCCAGTGACAGCCGGATATTGTTAGCGGCATCACCCGCTGTCAGTTCGGCGCTGAGTGCAGCCAGTGCTTCAGTGTTGATTTCCCGTCCGGGCAGCACCAGGGCAAAGTCGGAACCGTTCAGGCGGCCGCAGGCTGCATCAACGGTTCCGGCCGAAAACGTACGCAACTTGCCTGCCATATCCCGCAGCAGGCGGTCGGTCTGCGCATGCCCCAGTTCCTGGTTCATGTGCTGCAGATCGCGGACGCGAATCATCAGCAGCGAACCGTTTCCGGAAAGGGCGGGGTCGTTGAGGATATCGCGCAGTTCGCCCTGCAGGGTTTCACGGTTGGCGACACCGGTAACCGGATCGCTGGTCGCTGCCCGGCGCAGGCGTTCGACAGTGGCCGCATGTCCGGCATACTGCTCCTGGACACGATCCACCATGCTGTTCATCGCCTGGGTCAGTGCCATCAACTCCGGCAAAGAAGATGGATCCGATTTGATGAAACGCCGTTCCGACAGGGCCTGGGCCTGGACAACCAGCCCAGACAGCGGGGTCATGGTGCGCCGGATGAGGATGGTGCCGCAAAGCCCTGCCACGAGTCCGACCAGCGTCAGCAGCAGCGTCAGGTTGACTGCACCGCGCCACAACACGCCATGGGCAAAAGCGGAATGGCTGATGACCTCCAGACTGCCGATCTGATTCCAGCCAGAACTGACCTGCGCCACGCCCGGCGCTGATTCAATCGGCAGCAACCGGACAAACCATTCCGGTGTTGTTGCGGGCGGCGGCCTGTCGCTGAGATCAATAATGTTCTTGCCGTCCGGACCCTGCAGCCGGATGCGCTGGTAATGGCCGGTGTCGTACTGGGCGGCAACCAGCAGCCGTATGCTTTCAAGGTCGCCTGACTGCTGCGACAGGGAGATCGCGAGCGATGCGGCGTTATCGTGATTCTTGATCTGCAGCTGGTCTTCGAGATATTGCCTGTTGGACCACAGACTGGTGACCAGGCTGCCGGTGCAGGTCGTGGCCGTGATGACGATGACCAGAAGCCAGAGTTGGCGGATCAGTGACATGACAATAACCTCGTTGCGTTCGTGATGTTGACGCTTGTTGCTGCAGCGGTTGCTGCGGATTGGATACTCATCGGAAGCCCTCGCTGCCCACGCGCTGCAGCAGATCGCGCCAGCGTGACAGGCGGTCCAGCGGCACTGATGATGCGTTGCTGCCCATCTGCTCCCAGAGCCCTTCCGAATTGAAACTGAATACCGGGCGCAGGTCGGCGCGGGCGGAGGCGGGTTGTATGGATTCAATCAGGTTGTCCAGCACCAGCGGTTCCTTGCCCGGTTGCGGGTAATAGGCCAGCACCATGTGCGGAATGAAGCTGACTTCCCCTTCGCGGTTCATGGCGGCGCGTACATAGGTCAGCCGCAGCCTGGCCGGCGGGATGCCCAACGCCAGCAGCGTGAAATACTTGGCGATCGCGTAGTCCTCGCAGTCGCCGGCGCCCTTGTAGAGGGTTTCCATGGGGGTTGCCCAATAATCAGCCTGTCCCCAGACCACGATGTCATCAATAAAACGGATACGCTGATTGAAGAAGCGGTTAACCGAGGTGACTTTGGCTGACTCCGGAAGAGCGCCGGCGGCATTGTGCATTTTCTGCCAGGCCAGAAGTCCCTCCACGGCCGGCGGCCCCAGGGTACGGGCCACATTCAGCATTCGCGATTCGTCAATCGAGATCGCCAGGCCGGCAAAAAGCATGAGCACTACGGCCTGAAAGAGCCGCAGGTGCGAGCGAATCAGGCCGGAGTCTTGGCGGCAGGGGCGGGGAAAAAGGCGATCTGGCTCCGAAAATGGGGCTTGTTTGTCGCATTGCTGACATAAAAGCATGGCTAAAGTGTAGCCTGTAAATACAGCGATGAGGCGCTACCATGGAACTGGAACAACTGGCTGTCGACCTGGATTGGGAAGACGATATTGAAGAATGCCTGCTCGACGACGATTTTGACGCCGATGCAGAGTTTGAGATGGAATTCTCGCTGTGCCGCGACAAACTGGTCGCCCTGGGTTTTAACCCCGGCGTTGCATACTAAGAAATCCCTGCTGAAGTCCCTTTCATAGCAAAGGGGGCGGGCCCCAAGCCCGTGGCATAATGGGCTCAGACTTTGAGACCGTCAGCCCCGGCCCCCATGGATTTCTGGCAGCACTGTGGTTATCACTTGCTTGAGCGGGCAACCGACGGGCATTTGGTCGTCACCGACGATTACCTCCGACTTTATTATTCCAGGCCCGAGCTTGCGCCCGTGGCTGAGTCCTGCGTGGCTGAACGCAGCCTGCACCAGTCCTTGCTCGATGCGCCGCGGCGACCGGTTTCCGCAAGCGATCTTGAACGTCTTGCCGATACCGATGCCCGTGAAAACTACCGGGTCATGCTGCGTTTCCGCGAGCAACTGCTGGAGGCCGGCACGCTGGAGCGTTTTTATGCCCGACTGTTCCAGTCTGACGTTGCCGTTCCCCCGGATTTCATCCACCACACGGCTGAAGTGATCCTGCGCGGATTACTGGATGGCGACGGCCATGGTTTGCGCGCGCGCGCCGCTGAAGTGTTTTTCCGGACCCAGCGGGTTACGGTCAAGGACGGTGCGGTGATGCTGGCCGACGCCGAAACCGTCAATCTGCTTGCCGTAGACGGTGGACTGGGCAACCTCGGGCGCATGCTGATGCAGGTCAACGCCCCTTTGCGCTCGGCGGAATTCGATGTCCTTGACGAAG
>JBIIZE010000365.1:0-2968 GCA_044346435.1 Burkholderiales bacterium | reverse complement strand
CTGCCGTCGGCGTGCTGATCAACGCGCTGACCGCCGCGCTGTTCATGTCCGGCGGTAAAACCGACATGAACATCCGCGGCGCCTTCCTGCATATGGCGGCCGACGCACTGGTGTCCCTCGGCGTCATCATCGCCGGCGCACTGTACCTGTGGCAGGGCTGGATCTGGATCGACCCGCTGACCGGCATCATCATCGCCCTGGTCGTGATCTTCGGCACCTGGTCGCTGTTCCGCCAGTCGCTGCACCTGCTGTTCGACGGCGTGCCCGAACATATCCGCATTCCCGAAGTACGCGAATCACTGAGCGCCATCACCGGCGTCGCCTCGGTGCACGACCTGCATGTCTGGGCGATGAGCACATCGGAACCGGCACTCACCGCACATCTGGTGGTGCGCGAAGAGCGCTCCGGTGACGGCATCCTGCGTGATGCGCAGGTGGTGCTGCATGAACGTTTCGGCATCCACCACGTCACCCTGCAGCTGGAAGCCGAACCCTGCGCAGACCACTGCGCGGCCGATCCACACCGGTGATGACCGCTGCGTAGCGGCTGAAAACGGCGCGATGCCCCTGGATGTGATGTTTGCCGTGCTGTTCGGCGCCCTGCTCCACGCCTGCTGGAACGCGCTGGTCCGCGGCAGCAAAAACCACGCACTGGATATCGTGCTGGTGGTTACCGGCGCCGCGGTGATCGCTGCAGCCTCCCTGCCTTTTGCCCCATTGCCGGCCAGCGCGAGCTGGCCCTTCCTGATCGCATCCGGCCTGATCCACGTGGTTTATTTCATGCTGGTTGCCTTGTCCTACCGCCACGGCGAGCTGAGTTTTGCCTACCCGATCATGCGCGGCTCCGCGCCGGTCGTTTCAGCAATCGCCGCTGCGCTGCTGCTCGCCGAATCCCCTTCCACCGGCGGCTGGCTCGGCGTATTGCTGATCAGCGCCGGCGTCATGCTGCTTGCCGGCGACTCCTGGCGCAGTGGTGTTTTTCAGGGGCGTGCCGCACTGTTTGCCCTGACGACGGCGGCCATCGTCGTGGTCTACACGCTGGTGGATGGTGTTGGCGCGCGGCTGTCCGGCCATGCTGCGGCGTACACCGGCTGGGTATTTGTACTGACTTCAATACCGCTGGTGATGATTTTTATCTTGCGCGATGGTGCGTCCACCCGCGCTTACTTTCGTAACCACTGGCGACGCGGCCTGCTCGGCGGCGCCTGCACTCTGGGTTCATACGGACTGGCGCTTTGGGCGATGACCCAGGCGCCCATCGCGCTGGTCGCCGCATTGCGTGAAACCTCGGTGATTTTCGGTGCACTGCTTGCCGTCATGCTGCTGGGTGAGCGCCTGAGCCGCACCCGCTGGACCGCCATCGCCATCGTTACCGCCGGTGCGGTCATGATCAAACTTGTGCAATAGTGCACTGTCGCTGAACGTCGTCAGGCGCTACAGTGTCTCTCTGATAGATTGATGAATATCTTTCACCACCCAAATGACCTCAGGAAAGCAGCCATGACCCGCACCCTTGATTCCGTTTTGCTCCGCCGCTGGATGCTGGCTTTGCTGCTGGCGCTGGGCTGCATTGCCGCCATTCCGCAGGCGCGGGCGCAGATGACCGGTAACTTCAACACCGACATCGTGCTGATCGAAAAAGCGCTCTCCGATGCGCAGTCAGCCGCCGGCAAAAAGGATGTTGCCGCTGCCCGCGTCAACATGGAAGAGCTCTACCGCCTGTGGCGCCAGTTCCGCCAGAAAAACATCGATGGCCGGCCGAATGACCCGCAGTTCGGGCCGAACATGATGAAAGCCGAAGAACGGCTGTTTGCGGCCTCCAAGCTGATCGATCAGGAACAACTGGGTTCGGCGCGGAGCGAACTCGATACGGCCCAGATACTGATTCGCGGCTTGCGTCCGCAGGCCGGCGGGAAATAAACGGGCTTAAACCGCCTTAGTGGTTGTTTCTTTTGGCCAGCACCGGCAGCGAATAGCCGGATCGCAGCATGAATACATCAAAGGCCGATGTCCAGATCGGACGGCCGGCTGCAGCCACAAAAATATTGTGGCCATCGCGGCCGAATGGCGGCTGCATCACCAGCGTACCCGTGGCGCCTTCCGCTTCGAAGGCATGGAACCAGTTGCGCACATGAGCCGCCGAAAAATAGCGGTCGTTTTCCGCGTAATGCCATAACACCGGCACGCGGATGGTCTGCGCATAACGGCTGATCGCGCGTTTCATGTTTTCAGCATCACAGGGTTCGCCGGGATGGGTATCGGGCCGTCCGCCGCGTCCACCGGAAAAATTGACCACCGCCACCACACCGGCGGGTCGTTTGCTGGCGGCAGCGATTGCCGCAAAACCACCGGCGGACTGCCCCAACAGGACGATCTGCCGGGAATCCGCCCAGGGCAACCGCGCCGCGTATTTTGTCGAGGCAATGACATCGATCGCCGACTGCTCGCCGGCAGCGAAATAATCCGGCGCCGCACAACGGCCAAACTGTTCCGCCCATTTGCCGCCGGTCAGTCCATAACCGCGCCGCATCGGCACCACCACGGCATAACCGCGGATGACAAACTCCTGCACACGATCCAGCACACGGTAGCGGCCCATTTTTTCGCGCTCGGCGGCGCTGGCGGGACTGCCGTGGTTCAGGATGATGACGGGGAAAGGGCCTTCGCCCTGCGGCCGGTAGGTGGTTGCGGCCAGCGACGGCCATTGCGCTTCAGGCGGCAATGGAATGCGCACGACTTCCTCGCGAAGCGCAAGGTCCAGCTCATTGATATGGCCGATCGCCGCGCAGGGCGCAGCGAGACCCAGCAACGCGGCTGCCATCACATTGCGCAAGCCTGTCATTCCGTCCCAGCGCAACATCATGGTCACACCCCATGAATCAACCGTCGTCTGAAAGCCGCATGCCCAGTGCAGCCGCCTGTCGCGCCTCGAAAGCCTTGCGCGCGGCATCGTGCTGCTGACCTATGA
>JBIIZE010000364.1:0-2969 GCA_044346435.1 Burkholderiales bacterium | reverse complement strand
GGGTTTGTAGTTCTCTTCGCAATACTTCGCCATCCACGGCAGCAGTTCCGCCGGCAGCGGTACGCCATCGACCGGTTCGCCGCTATCCAGCCAGCGCGAACCTTCGTGATAACTCACCGTCAGCCGCTGCGGCCGCGCCCACCCGCCTTCCTCGTCCAGCCGCCACATCACGAATACCTTGGGCTGCGGCGAGGTGATGTTCATGTAATACCCCTCGGCCTCATCGCGCTGCAAAACAATGTCGAAACCGCAAAACATGACCTGCAGCAATTGCGGATTTTCCAGAATCACCCGCGGCTCGGCGGTCGGCTCCAGATCCGGCACCACGCCCTTGGCCTCCCACTTTTCAGAGGCCCAGCGATTGTTCAGCGCCAGCCGTTCCATGATCACGGCAGCGGGCCAGCGGGCGGTCAAAACGGCATCAGATTCCGACATGCGCGCCATTCTGCGCTACCGCCCCCGGGGATTCAACCGCTGGATGCGCGTAAATACCTGATTTGCAAGTATTGTCATCCTTGCGCCTGCGGATTCTCCTTTGCCATAATCAGTGCCCCTTACGGCCACCGTCATGACCCTTCCGATTCCAGACGCCAGCAGCGCCAATACCCGCGACCGCCTCGGCCGACCGCTGCGCGATTTGCGCATCTCGGTCACCGACCGCTGCAACTTCCGCTGCGTCTATTGCATGCCCAAAGAGAAGTTCGGCAGCGACCATCAGTTTCTGGAACGCTCTGCCCTGCTGTCGTTTGAAGAAATCACCCGCCTGGCACGTGTCTTCAAATCCCACGGCGTTGAAAAAATCCGCCTCACCGGCGGCGAACCGCTGGTACGCCGCAATGTCGAGCAACTGGTCAAACTGCTTTCCGGCATTCCCGGCCTCGACCTGACGCTGACCACCAATGGCTCGCTGCTCGCCAAAAAAGCGCAGGCCCTGCACGACGCCGGCCTGAAACGCATCACCGTCAGCCTCGACTCGATGGACGACACCGTGTTCAAGGCGATGAACGACGTCGACTTCCCGGTGGCGAAAGTGATCGAAGGCATCGACGCCGCTGCCGCCGCCGGCTTCGCGCCGATCAAGATCAATATGGTCGTCAAGCGCGGCCTCAATGAACACAGCATCCTGCCGATGGCGCGCTTTTTCCGCGAGCGCGGCCACATCCTGCGCTTCATCGATTTTTTGGACGTCGGCGCCACCAACGGCTGGCGCCTCGACGACGTGGTCAGCGCACGCGAGATCGTCGACATCATTTCGCGTGAAATGCCGCTGGAGCCCGCCGACCCCAACTACACCGGCGAAGTCGCCGAACGCTGGCGCTATAAGGACGGCAGCGGCGAGATCGGCGTCATCGCCTCCGTCACCCAGGCCTTCTGCCGCGACTGCACCCGCGCGCGCATCTCCACCGAAGGCCAGCTCTACACCTGCCTGTTCGCCACCAGCGGCCACGACCTGCGCGCACTGCTGCGCGGTGGCGCCAGCGATGAGGAACTCTCGGCCGCAATCGGCAAAGTCTGGACCGCACGTGCCGACCGCTACTCGGAAATCCGCGGTAAACACACGATCCCGCTGAAAAAAATCGAGATGTCCTACATCGGCGGTTAAGCCGGCCGGTCGATCATGCCGAAACCCGAAATCACCCGCGCCTCCCGCCCGCTCACCGTCGAAGTCGACGCGCTGAACGAACACGGCGAGTCCGTGCCGACGCCCATCGCCGGCGAACATCCGCTGACGATCTATATCGACAAGCGCGAAATCGTCACGCTGATGACGCTGGGCCAGAACCCCGAAGCGCTGGTGCTCGGCTATCTGCGCAACCAGCGCCTGATGAAATCCATCGATGACATCAAAGCCGTGCAGGTTGATTGGGAAACCGACTCCGCCGCCGTCACCACGCGCAAGGCCGTCAAAGACCTCGACAAAAAGATGAGCAAGCGCACCGTCACCACCGGCTGCGGCCAGGGCACGGTGTTCGGCGACCTGATGGAAGAAATCGATTCCATCAAACTGCGTGACGATGTGCGCTTGAGCGAAACCGGCCTGCACGCCCTGCTTAACGCCGTGCGATTGCACGAAACCATCTACAAAAGCGCCGGCGCCGTACACGGCTGCGCGCTCGCCGCCGTCAACGGCGACAACGCCGAAATCCTGCACTTTGTTGAAGACGTCGGCCGCCACAATGCCGTCGACGCAATTGCCGGCCTGATGTGGCTCAACGACATCGACGGCTCGGACAAGGTGTTCTACACCACGGGCCGGCTGACTTCCGAAATGGTGATCAAGGCCGCGCAGATGCGCATCCCCTTCCTGGTGTCCCGATCCGGGTTGACGCAGATGGGCCACGACGTCGCACAACGCACCGGCATCACCATGCTCGGCCGCGCGGTCAACAAACACTATCTGCTGTTCACCGGCCGCGAGCGTTTCGTGAAACCGATCAGCCGCACGCTGGTTGCCTGAAATGGCCGGCAGCAAAGAGAAGATCACCGGCATCCTCCTCGCCGGCGGCCAGGGCCGACGCATGGGCGGCGTCGACAAGGGCCTGCAGTTGCTGCGCGGCAAACCAATGGCGCAACACGTCATCGAACGCTTCGCCCCGCAGGTCGATGAGCTGCTGATCAACGCCAACCAGAATGTTGAACAATATCAAGGACTTGGATATCGCGTCATTCCCGACGCGATCGGCGGATTTGTCGGTCCGCTGGCCGGCCTGCACCGCGGCTTGAGCGAAGCTGCGCACCCGCTGGTCGTCACCGCGCCCTGCGACTCCCCTTTCCTGCCGCTGGATCTGGTGGCGAAGCTGCACGCCGCACTGGAACAGCAAAACGCCGAACTCGCGGTGGCCCGCACCGGCGATCAGCCGCATCCGGTGTTCTGTTTATGCAGGAAGTCGGTGCTGAGCAGCCTCACCGCGTTTCTGGAAAGCGGCGGACGCAAGATTGACTGGTGGTATGCGCAACTGAAGGTGGCA
>JBIIZE010000427.1:0-2519 GCA_044346435.1 Burkholderiales bacterium | reverse complement strand
CAATCATGTCAACGTCGATGTTGGCGTCGCCGACAGGCCCGAGGATCTGATAGGCGATTCCCGGACGGTCGGGAACACCGAGCACGGTAATTTTCGCTTCATCGCGATTGAAGGCGATGCCTGAAATGACGGCCTTTTCCATATCCTTGTCTTCCTCAAATGTGATCAGCGTGCCTTCGCCTTCATCCTCGAAGCTGGACAGCACGCGCAAACGCACCTTGTATTTGCCGGCAAACTCGACCGAGCGGATCTGCAGCACTTTCGAACCGAGACTCGCCATCTCGAGCATTTCCTCGAAGGTGACGGTTTTCAGCCGGCGGGCTTCCGGGACAATACGCGGGTCGGTGGTGTAAACCCCGTCGACGTCGGTGTAGATCTGGCATTCATCGGCTTTCAGAGCTGCCGCCAAGGCAACGCCCGTGGTATCCGAACCGCCGCGGCCGAGGGTGGTGATATTGCCCTGCTCGTCGATACCCTGGAAGCCGGCGACGACAACCACGCGCCCGGCTTTCAGGTCAGCGCGCATGTTGTGCTCGTCAATGCTGAGAATGCGCGCCTTGGTATAGGCATTGTCGGTGAGAATGCGCACCTGCCCACCGGTGTAGCTGCGCGCCTGCAGACCCGCCTCGATCAGTGCCATCGACAGCAGCGCAATGGTGACCTGCTCGCCGGTCGAGACCATGACGTCGAGTTCGCGGGAATCGGGCTGGGACTGGATTTCCCTGGCCAGCGCGATCAGCCGGTTGGTTTCGCCGGACATCGCCGAAACCACAACGACAATGTCGTGGCCCTGCGCTTTCCAGCGCGCGACACGTTTGGCGACGTTTTTGATGCGCTCGGGGCTGCCAACCGAGGTGCCACCGTATTTTTGGACTATCAGAGCCATGATGGCTGGATTTCTGCTGGATGCGAAAAAGGGGCATATTTTATTGGATTTTCAGGGGAAAAACGAGGTTTTCCGTAGGCTGGGGCCCGGCCATATCGGCCCGGGTGCAGTCCGAAAGGTATAATCCGCACCCCATGCGCATAACCCGCAGACTGGAATTCGACGCCGGTCACCGTATTCCCAACCATGCCAGCCAGTGCAAGCACCTGCACGGCCATCGCTACGCGATAGAAATAACCCTCTGCGGCCCGGTCATTGCCACAGCTGGCGCGGCTGATGAAGGCATGGTCATGGATTTTTCCGAAATCAAAGCGATTGCACAGCAGCATGTGGTTGAACCCTGGGATCATGCTTTCCTGGCCTGGCGCAAGGATGAAAGCATGGTGAATTTCCTGAGCAGCGTTCCAGGACATAAAACGGTCCTGTTTGATGCGCCGCCAACGGCAGAACATCTCTCGCAAACGGCATTCAAAATTCTCGAACCGCTGTACCGCAGCCGGTACGGTTCGAAACTTGAACTGGAGCAGGTCCGGCTTTATGAGACGCCGAATTGCTGGGCTGATGCCCGGTCGGGCGACTGAAGTTTTCGGTTACACAATATTCTTCAGACAAGCCGGTCACCCGAGATCTTAATTCCCGCTGATCGAATGTCATCCAACTCCAACGGCAATCCGGCAGCGGCGTTTGAACTGGCGCTGGGACAATTCCAGGAGGGACGACTCACTGAGTCGCTAGCTCTGTGCACGCAAATCCTCCGAACCATCCCGGACCATGCAGATGCAACCCATCTATCCGGAATGATCCACGCCCGGACCGGAAACAACGAACAGGCGCTGCTGTTGCTTCGCGCCGCAGAAAAACTTAACCCCGAGAATCCGGCGGTACTGGCCAACCTTGGTAATGTGTTGTCTTCGCTTCGCCGGTTTGATGAGGCGCTCTCCTGTTATGACCGCGCCACCACCCTGCTGCCAACGGCAGGGGAAATTCACAGCCTGCGCGGAAATGCGCTCAGAAAATCCGGACAATTTGAAGCAGCTCTCGCCGCTTACGTAAAGGCACTTGCACTGAACCCCGGAGATGCCGAGACTTTATGCAACCAAGGCATCGTACTCAAGGAACTCGGGCGCTACGACCAGGCAGTCCGGAGTTGCGATGCCGCCATTGCCCTGCAGCCCCGGATGGCCCAGGCGCACGCCAACCGCGGCGCTGCACTCGCCGCCAACAATCGCCACAAAGAGGCGCTCTCGAGCCTGAACACGGCTTGCGAGCTTGCGCCGGCAATCGCGCTCATCCACATGCACATGGGAATTTCATTCCATGCATTGGGGCAGTTCCAATTCGCAACAGAAAAATATCGACAGGCGATTTCGCTCAACCCAACGGATGCCAACGCCCACCACAACCTGGGCATCTCCCTGCTGCATTTAAGGCAGCACGAAGCAGCACTGGAGAGTTTCGAAAACGCCCTCTCCCTCAACAGTCAACTTGCAGATGTCCATGTCAATCGCGGCCTCGCTCTGGCCGAAACCGGCAAACCCGCTGAGGCGCTGGTCAGCTACGAACAAGCCATCAAAATAAATCCGGCTCTGCGCATTGCACACCGGAATCAGGGCCATTTATATCTTCAATTGGC
>JBIIZE010000363.1:0-2977 GCA_044346435.1 Burkholderiales bacterium | reverse complement strand
AAGGCCAGGACCTGATGCGGGCGCGCCACTGACTGATTGCGCGACTTGAGGGCCGCAAATGCGTGGGAGGAACCTTCGTGGATCAGTGCGCGGTCGACATAGAGCAGGATCTCGCCTTCCTCTTCCGCCACGACGTGGCTGTCCCAGATTTTGTCGAACATCGTGTGCGCGGTCATTGCGTATTCCCTGTGTTGCGTATTCAGTGATTATTTGATCATGCCGAGGTCGCCGAGAATGCTGCGGGATTCGGCGTACTCCTCATCAAACTGCTTGCGGGTCTGCGCGCTGTTCAGATAATTGGCTTCCCAGGTGTTCTGTTCCAGCGCTTCTTTCCACGCCGGGGAAGCAACGACTTTCGCGAGCACACCATCCCACCACGCGATCTGCGCAGGCGTCATGCCCTTGGGGCCGATGACGCCACGCCAGGTATCCATGACCGCCTTGTAGCCCAGTTCCGTCCAGGTCGGGGTATTGGCATAAGGGCCACCGATGCGCTTCGGTGCCAGGATGGCCAGCGCTCGAATCTTGTCGGCCTGCACCATGCGCACCACGGATGACGGCGTTCCGGTGTGGGCATCGATATGACCGCCCAGCAGTGCAGTCACCGCATCACCGCCGGAGCCGAGCACCACGGCCTTGAGTTTGCGCGGATCAATGCCGGCCGCCTTGGCCACCAGTGCAAACGACAGATGGTTGACGCTGCCCAGCGTGGTAGGCGTCGATACCGCCAGTGACTGGGGATCCTTGCGCAGGCGATCAATAAAATCCTGCCCGGTCTTCAGCGGTGATTCACTGCGCACCGCCACTACCGTGTATTCGCTGAACAGATTGGCGAGCGGCGTGATTTCGCGGTATTTGACTGCGCCGCGGCCGTTGAGGTCATTGGCGATGAGGTTGGGCGAATTGATCGCGACAAAATGCGCATCGCCGGCATGTTGATTCAGATACACCAGAGAAACGGCACCGCCACCACCCGACTTGTTGTTGACGGTGACCGGCACGCTGGCCAGCCCGTTTTCCTGGATGATTTTCTGCAACAACCGCGCAGTGCGGTCGATGCCGCCACCGGGTGTCGTGGGCACGACGATTTCAATGGGCTTGTCGGGCTGCCAGGCCTGCGCCTGCGCAGCAACGGCCATAACAAAACTCAAGGCTGCCAACAGCACAGTCCGGAACATAGATTGCACTCCTTTGCCGTACTGCCCCGATTTCCGGGCTGATTACCAGCCCGCGATCAGTTCAGCACTGGGTTTGACTTCGCCGCGTTCGACACGAAGCACGAGTTCATTCATTTTGACGTGCAGGGGCGCGGGCACGCCGATGTAGGCGCCGCGTTCAGCAACATAACCGTTGATGAAATCGGTTTCGGTCCGACGCCCCTTGAACATGTCCTGCGCCATCGAAGGCCGCTGTTCATCGGAACGTTTTTTGGCGCCTTCGACGAGGATTTCCTCGATGCCTGCGAGCGCATCCCTGTTGCCCTCACCCGCGAGTGCGAGCATTTCCGGCTCCATGCCGAGCATGCGCTCCAGCGAATAACCCAGCGCCTGACCGACACGCACCGACTGGGCGCCAAGGCGGATCGATACCGAACGCGGACCGTCGGCGGCATCGCGCTGGTTGCCGGAGAGGCCGGTTGCCGCGCACAAACCGTTGCGCATCGCGTTTACCGTCAGCTTGGACCAGCGCTCACCCCACAGATTGGTGGTGACTTTTGAACTGTCGGCCGCGCGCAGCATGTCGGCGATTTCCTGGGCACGTTTGGTGACACGGCCATGCGGCTCGCCGACGCGGAACACGGTGTGTTTGTCGCCGCCCAGCGGCACGGTGCGTTTGATTTTGCCCGGCGCATACAGTTCGGCGGCAACCAGGCTGGCAATACAACCCATGGTCTTGCCCCAGCCGACGATGGCGGCGATGCGCTCTTCGTTGATGCAGTTCTGCAGCGATACGCAGAATCCGTCCGGCGCAAGGTACGGCTTGATCAGGTGCGTTGCCCATTCGGTGTCATAGGATTTGACGCAGATGAACGCGATGTCGACCGGACGTTCCTTGCAGAAACGCTGCACTTCGGTGAGGTGAATCGCGTTCACCTTCACCACGTGGGTTTCTTCCGGCGTCATGCCTGACAGGTGCAGGCCGTGTTCGCGCATGGCTTCGACATGTTCGGGCCAGGGATCAATCAGCGTGACGTCATGCCCGGCGCGGGTCAGGTGGCCGCCGGCGATACCGCCGATGGCACCCGCACCGACGACTACAATGCGTTTACCCATGATAAATAATCCAATAAATTCAACTACTTATAATAATTACCGCATTACTACAATTACAGCTTGGCGATGATGGCGTCGGCAAAACCCTTGGTACCGGACGTGCCACCCAGATCGCGCGTCACATGCTTTTTCTCGGCCAGCACCGCAGTCATCGCGGCGTCGATGCGATTGGCGGCATCGTTCTCACCGATGTGGCGCAGCATCAGCACGCCGGAGAGAATCATCGCCATCGGATTGGCAATGTCCTTGCCGGCGATATCCGGAGCCGTGCCGTGCACGGCTTCGAACATTGCACAGTCGGGACCGATGTTGGCGCCAGGCGCCACGCCGAGGCCGCCGACCAGACCGGCCGCGAGATCGGAAACAATGTCGCCGAACAGATTGGCCAGCAGCAGACCGTCAAACGATTCCGGCTTGATCACCAGTTCCATGCACAGCGCGTCGATGACACGGGCGTCGCAGATGATGTCCGGGTAATCCTTGGCGACGTCCTGCCCCGCCTTGAGAAACAGACCGTCGGTCAATTTCATGACATTGGCCTTGTGGCCGATGGTCATCTTGCGGCGACCGGTCTTTTTCAGGTATTCGAATCCGTAGCGCGCAGTGCGCTCGGTGGCGCCGCGGGTGATGCGTTTGATCGCCTCGGCGGTATTTTCATCGACCATGCGCTCATTGCCGACATAAAGGTCTTCGCTGTTTTCACG